>CBQWHS010000531.1:0-3891 GCA_967728665.1 uncultured Chryseosolibacter sp.
CAGTGGTCTACGGTTTCGCAGAGGACAGCAAAAACAATATTTGGGTTAATGTTCAGGGCAACGGTATTTATCAAATCACCGGCAACACTTTTTCCGCGCCTCAAAAACAATTTAAGCTTCGCGATAACAATGTGAATTGCCTTTCGAGTGACAATCTTGGAAACATTGTTGTAATGCATGATTTGGGGATTGATGTTTTGGATTTTGCCAATGGTCGTGTGAGATCATATGGTCAACAGAATGGACTGGAGGACGCGGTTGCAACGCTGAATGGTGTACAGCGTGATCAGGACGGAAATTTACTTTTCGCTACCGATGGGGGGATAGTTTATTATCGTAGTCAAGGGGAAGCACTTGCGCATACACCACGCGTTGCCTTGGCGAAGATTAAGACTTTTGATAATGACGATGTTGACATGACGGGCGATGCCACGCTCAGTTATGATCAAAACAATTTGACGTTCAGCTTTTACGGGATCTGGTATCAGGATGTGGATGGACTTCAATTTCAATACATGCTTGAAAATTACGACGTCGACTGGATTACAACGGGTGACAATTCGGTTACGTATTCCAAACTTCCACCAGGCGATTATAAGTTTCTTGTGAAAGCGTCTGATAATCCCGATTTTACGCAATCGCCTCAGGCAAGTGTGGCCTTTCGCATTAACCCTCCATTCTGGAGAACCTCACTTTTTTATGTACTCATGTTGATAGCGATCAGCGGGGGGCTTTATTCCCTGATACAGATTCGAGAGCGCCGGCTTCTTCGAGACAAAAAAGTATTGGAAATGAAGGTGATTCATCGCACACAGGAAATTCAGCGGCAGAAGGAGGAGATACAAGCACAGAACGAGGAGATTATGGCACAGGCAGAAGAGATCAAAGGTATTAATGAAAATCTTGAAATGATGGTGCAGGAACGGACGGTAGAATTAGAGCGAAAAAATCAAGCACTTGAAGAATACGCGTTCATCAACGCGCATAAGTTAAGAAGTCCGTTAGCGAGCATTCTTGGTTTAACTAATCTTCTTGGAAAAACCACGCTAGATTCTGAAGCGAAGGAAATAAACGATCATCTCCAGCAACGCGCAGAGGAGCTTGATGAAATTATTCGCTCCATTACAAAAGCCATTGAAAAAGGTGCCAGCAAGAATTCGTAGCACACATTCTGTCGCTTATTGAACTTTAAACTTTAAACTTTAAACCCGAAACCCCAAACCCGAAACCTTTCCCTTCCCTTCCTGCTTGCCTGCCCTCGCTTTCGTCCACCGATCTGTCGGGTATATTCTTTGATGGCTTAACCTTTGATTAATTATTTGATTATGAAAAAGTTTAAAGCAATCAGCTTTATGCTGACAGTTTATATCTTATGTAATTCCTGTGCTAAAAATCCGGTCACGGGACATAATGATTTTATGTTGATGTCGAAGGGTCAGGAAGTGGCCATGGGCCAGCAATCAGATCCCGAGATCAAAGCGTTTTTCGGTGTTTACCCCAATGAGAATTTGCAGAAATTCATCAATGATGAAGGCCAGCGAATGGTAGGTGTTTCTCATCGGCAAGATCTTAAATATCAATTCAGAATTGTGGATTCACCTGTTGTGAATGCGTTCGCAGTGCCAGGCGGTTACGTGTATTTCACACGTGGCATCATGGCTCACCTGAATAATGAAGCTGAGTTTGCCGGAGTGCTTGGTCACGAGATCGGTCACATTACAGCACGGCATTCTGCGAAGCAATACAGCAACGCTCAATTGGCCCAGATTGGATTGTTGGCGGGTTCTGTGATTTCTCCAACATTCGCTCAAATGGCACAGTATGCCTCTCAGGGTGTGCAGTTATTGTTTTTGAAATTTGGAAGAGATGCCGAGAGTCAAGCCGACAAACTTGGCGTGGAGTATTCAACGAAGGTCGGATATGACGCGCGCGAAATGGCGAAGTTCTTCAGCACACTCGATCGTCTTTCAGCATTACAAGGTGCTGAAAAAGTGCCCACGTTTCTTTCGACACACCCGGACCCTGTTGATCGCGAAAAAAAGGTAGAGAACCAGGCGGAAAATTGGCAGAAAAAAATGGACGTTGCTAAACTAAAAGTGAATCGTGATGGATATTTAAAAATGATTGATGGTATCGTTTACGGCGAGGATCCAAAGCAAGGTTTCGTAGAGAACAATGTCTTCTATCATCCTGACTTAAAATTTCAGTTTCCCGTGCCTTCACAATGGACCGTTCAAAATACACCGCAGCAAGTTCAAATGGGATCTAGAGATGGCAGCGCAATGATGATGTTTTCACTGGCAGAAGGAAACCATCTGGAGACTGCTGCACAATCGCTTTTGCAACAATATCAGTTGCGCCTTATCGATTCAAAACGAATAAATGTAAATGGGCTTCCGGCATTTGCTATGGTCGCAGATCAGCAACAACAACAACAGGAGCAGGGAGTGAGAACACTGATTTACCTGATTCAATATGGTCAGAATATTTATACGATGCTTGGTGCGTCTGCCATTGCAAATTTCAACTCCTATGTTCCTTTATTTGAAAATACGATGGGTGGTTTTAATGTCTTGAGTGATCCTGATAAATTAAACCGGCAACCTGAACACGTCCGTGTAAAAACAGTCGCTCAAAACACGACGCTCGGTGATGCGTTTTCCCGTTTCGGTGTTCCGCAAAAACGCATGGAAGAATTGGCCGTGCTGAATGGAATGAAACTGAATGACCGCGTAGAGAAGGGAATGCTTATTAAAGTGATTGAATGAACGTTGAAAGATGAAAGTTTGCTCGCTGGGAGAGTGTTTGTAAAAATTCAATGGAGGAACGCAGAAAGCTTAATGCCTGGACGCGCGACTAAACGTTCCGTGCGATGCTGAGCTGTAGAAGGGAAGCTGAAGAACCTCGTATTTTTTCAAATGCTTGCAGAAAGAAAACTCGCGGCTACAGAGACCTGTTAAGTTTCAACACGCGAGTTGTTCTCTCACGCGTAGCCTGAAGGAGTTGTTCGTTTTTCGATAAACCCTGACCAAACGATGGCGCCATCTCCTTCACTTTATTCTTCCAATGCTCACCTTCACATTCTTTCGCGAAACAGCGCTGGATTAAATTCAACATTACAGTCACCGCGGTAGAAGCACCTGGTGATGCTCCCAACAAGGCTGCAACAGTTCCATCTTTAGACACAACCATCTCTGTTCCAAACTCAAGAACCCCGCCTTGCTTTTTATCTTTCTTGATTACTTGTACACGTTGACCTGCATCAAGCAAAACCCAATCTTCAAGTTTTGTGACCGGAACATATTCGCGTAGCGACTGATGACGATCTTCCTGCGTAAGGCGTAGTTGATCGATCAGGTACTTTGTTAACGGCACATTTCGGAGTCCTGCGAAGATCATTGGAATTGCGTTATCCAATCCAATTGACTTTGGGAGATCGAGTAGTGAACCGTTCTTTAGAAATTTTGTAGAGAATCCTGCAAAAGGTCCAAAAAGAAGTTCACGCTTGCCGTTAATAAATCGAGTATCAATATGCGGCACAGACATTGGCGGAGCACCAACGGTAGCCTTACCGTAAACTTTAGCGTTGTGTTTGCTGATCAACTCTTCATTAATGCACTTCAACCATAAACCACTCACAGGAAAACCTCCATAACCTTTTCGTTCATCGATCTCTGCACGTTTTAATAAATGCAATGTTGCGCCACCAGCACCAATGAAAACAAATTTTGTATTTACAATTTGCTCTTTTCCGTCGGGATCTTTAACGAAAACGTCCCAGCCACCTTTTTTATCCGGATCGAGATCGAGTGCCTCGGCATTATAATGAATGTGCACGCCGGGCATTTTACTCAGTGCGCCAATCATACTTCGTGTCAACGCACCGAAATT
>CBQWHS010000532.1:0-3891 GCA_967728665.1 uncultured Chryseosolibacter sp.
CAACTCTTATGAAAAAATCCTTACGCATGAAATGCTTATGCATTGCTTTTGTGTTCGCAGCAGGATTCTTGCCTTATGAAATCAAGGCAAACTCTGCACGCGGAGAGTCGCCCTCAAATTCTCCTCCTGGTGTTGAGCTTTCGTTCAGCATCAGCAAGCAACAAACAGTTATTAAAGGAAAAATTACGGAGGAAAGTGGTGAAGGAATTCCCGGTGTAAACGTTTTGGTAAAAGGAACAACCAACGGAACGACATCGGACATTAGCGGTGAGTATTCACTGAATGTGAATGAACCGAATGGAGTTCTCGTGTTCTCTTTTATTGGTTACGTCACACAGGAAGTTGCGATTGAAAATCGATCGCAGATCAACGTAACGTTGACACCGGATGTGATTGCGTTGAATGAAGTCGTTGTCACTGGTTATGGCTCTC
Source organism: uncultured Chryseosolibacter sp. (assembly GCA_967728665.1). Lineage (GTDB taxonomy): Bacteria > Bacteroidota > Bacteroidia > Cytophagales > Cyclobacteriaceae > Chryseosolibacter. Next base: position 433 of record CBQWHS010000532.1, read on the forward strand.
AGTCGAAGCGCGATATCACAGGGGCAGTGGCAACCATTGACAGCAAACAATTGCTATCAACACCTTCAACAAACCTGGGCCAGGCGATGCAGGGAAAAATCGCAGGTGTTACTGTTGGAAATGAAAACAGTCCCGGTGGTGGAGTGATGGTTCGCGTACGCGGATTTGGAACGATCAATGATAACTCACCCCTGTATGTGATTGACGGCGTTCCGACGAAAGGGAATTTGAATACGCTGAACCTGAATGACGTTGAATCCATACAAGTGTTGAAAGATGCATCGGCTGCATCAATCTATGGATCGCGTGCAGGAAACGGTGTCGTCATCGTGACAACGAAAAAAGGTAAAGTGGGTAAGCCGGTGTTTACGTACGATATGTACATCGGTATGCAAGCGCCTGGAAAATTGCTCAAGTTGTTGAACACGCAAGAGTACGCTGATCTGGTTTGGGAATCCAGAAAAAATGCAGGCGCTGTCGGAACAAACGGAAATCCGGTGCATGCTCAATTTGGAAATGGCGCAACACCTGTGATTCCTGATTATATTTTTCCCGCAGGTGCTAGCGAAGGTGATCCTCGTGTCGCACAAGATGCGAGTGGTAATTATGTCAACTATTCCGCCAACATCGATGGATCCGATTTCAACAAAACAAAATGGTTGATCACAAAGGCAAACAAGAATGGAACAAACTGGTTGGATGAAATTTTCAATCCAGCTCCAATTCAGAATCACCAGATTGGTGCATCGGGTGGTAATGATGCTGGCCGCTACGCGATCTCATTGAACTATTTTGATCAAAAGGGGATCATGGTCTACACCAATTTCAAGCGCTACTCCCTGCGCTCCAACACCGAGTTCAACATCACAAAGCGCTTCCGCGTAGGTGAAAATTTTCAACTCGGCTATAGTGAGCGTGTTAATCAGCCCAACGGAAATAGTAACGAAAGCAATCCAACGTCATTCGCTTTTAGAATCCAGCCAATCGTTCCGGTGAAAGACGTGGGTGGTTATAATTTTGGCGGTACTCGCGGAACGGATCTTGACAACTCAAGAAATCCACTCGCGGATTTGTGGCGGAACAAAGACAACCTTCAAAAGGAAGTTAGGTTGTTTGGTAACGCTTACGCTGAATTTGATATCCTGGATAACCTGACCGCCAAGACAAGCTTCGGCGTGGATTATAACCTATACAATTTTAGAAACTACACTATTCGTGATATTGAATCGGCAGAAGCACGCGGTTCTAATAGTTTGCAAACGAACAACAACTATGAGTACACATGGACATGGTATAATACTTTGACGTACAATGCCACGCTCAATGACATTCACAAATTTAACATCGTTGTGGGCACTGAAGCCATCAAGGATTACTACGAATTCTTCGATGCATCACGGACCAACTTTGCCCTCGATGAACTTGACAACCGGTATCTCAATGGTGGTTTGGGCGTGCAAACGAATAGAGGCGGTGCATCGAACTGGAACCTCGCATCTGAATTTGCAAAGGCCAACTACTCGTTGTCGGGAAAGTATCTTCTTGAAGCAACTCTGAGGAGGGATCGATCTTCGCGTTTTGCGCCACAATATCGAACAGCCTATTTCCCTGCGGTAAGTGCGGGCTGGGTTTTCTCGGATGAAGGATTTGCAAAAGGTTTAAGTTCGTTCCTTGACAGAGGAAAATTAAGAGTGGGATATGGACAAACCGGAAACCAGGAAATTGGAAATTATAATCCGCTTACAATTTTTGAAGCTGCACAGGCAAGTTCATTTTATGATTTGAACGGATCGAGAAGCACATCACTTCCCGGTTACGAATTAACGCAGTTTGGAAATCCAAAAGCTAAATGGGAAACTACAACTTCCACCAACATTGGTTTGGATGCAACATTTCTGTCGGGAAAAGTAGACATGGCTTTCGATTGGTACACGCGTGAAACAACTGACATGTTGTTCCCGGTACCAGCGCCATTGACATCCGGTGTTGCAGCGGTGCCTTTTCAAAATATCGGATCGATGCGAAACCGTGGAATTGACCTAAGCCTAAACTATTATGGACAGACAGCGGGCAACATCACGTATTCAGTCGGCGGAAATTTCAGTACATATAGAAATGTTGTTACAAAAACTACGGGCGACCCTAAGACCCAGTACTTCGGAATTAATGACGAACGGATTCAGAACTTTGTTGTGACCCAGCAGAATTATCCGATCTCTTCATTCTTCGGATACACGATCGATGGAATTTTTCAAACGGATGACGAGGCTGCAGCAGCACCTGTAAACAACCTTGGAACAAACCAGAACAAAGCCGGACGTTTCAAGTATCGTGATATCAACGGTGATGGTGTTATCAACACTTCTGATTTGAGCATCATCGGAAACCCACATCCTGATTTTACCTATGGTGTAAACGTATCTGTAAATTATAAAAGCTTTGGGCTGACAATATTTGGTCAGGGCGTACATGGTAATGATATTTTCAACTACGTGAAGTACTGGACTGATTTCCCAACGTTTGCAGGGAACAGAAGCACACGGATGTTATATGATAGTTGGAGACCGGGCAAGACGGATGCGGTTCTTCCTCAGCTCACATCGAGTGACCAGGTAAGTATTCTTCCATCTACCTACTACCTTGAAAAAGGTTCTTATTTCCGGATGAAGAACATTCAACTGACATACAACCTTCCAAAATCGCTGGTGACAAAAGCTGGTTTGGGTTCTGTTCGCGTTTATTTTCAAACACAGAACTTATTTACCATTTCAAATTATTCTGGAATGGATCCAGAGATCAACTTGCGTAATTATTCCGCCGGAAATGACAGACAAATCGGAGTTGATGGCGGATCATACCCGGCAGCGAAGCAATACCTCGTTGGACTTAATCTTTCATTCTAATGACTCGTTTAAATTTGATAGACATGAAAAAGACAATAATAATATTCACTACGATGTGTTTGAGCCTCATGTGGTCGTGCTCAGATTCATTTCTCGAAGTAAAACCGAAAGCTGCGTTGAGCAGTTCGTCATTGGCGAATTCAAAAGGAGTGGGCTACTTGTTGGTGGGCGCATATTCGTTGCTTGATGGATGGGCTACAGCCGAAGGTGCGTATCGTTCTTACCAAGTTGGCGCAGATAATTGGGTGTATGGAAGCGTGGCGTCAGACGATGCTTACAAAGGAACCATTGCAGGCGATCAACCTCCGATCTCTCTGATAGAACAGCACAACATTGCATCGGATAATATATACTTCCGTGGCAAGTGGAGAGGAATGTACGACGGTATTGCACGTTGCAATGACGTTCTTCAGCTTCTGCCAAAGGCAGCAGACATGACTGATGCTGAAAGACAACAGGTTACTGCGGAAGCAAGATTTCTTCGCGGCCATTATCACTTCGAGCTTAAGAAAATGTACAACAATGTTCCGTACATAGATGAAGTGACTTATGATCC
>CBQWHS010000533.1:0-3885 GCA_967728665.1 uncultured Chryseosolibacter sp.
TATCCACGCGGCAGCTGCAAATGTCCATTTGGGAGAAAGCAATGAAAATGTCAAAGTTGTGACAGTTGCCAGGAGGATCGTTGTAGGAATTTTGTTTCGCATAAAATTTTTACACGAAAGACGAAGAAAACTTATCAGAGATCGACCGGAATCGGGAAGTCGAACGGTTTTTATTGAAAGTCGAACGGATTATTGCTTGGTGCCGGAGAAACGCTTTTTGTATTCTGACGGTGTGATGCCAGTTTTTGCCTTAAAAATTGTATTAAACGATGACTTGGAATTAAAACCACAGTCGTACATCACTTCAAGAACAGTCAGGCGACTATCACTTGTGTTTTCAAAAATTTGCTTTGCTTCCTCGATACGGTAAGTATTGATGTATTCAAAAAAATTTTGATTGAACGTTTCATTGATAGTTTGCGATAATTTTTTTGACGTCACATCCAGTTTAGCCGCCAGCGTATCGAGAGACAAATCGGGATTCAGAAATAGTTTGTCCTTTTGCATCGCGGAATTCAATTGACCAACAATTAAGTGTTTTTCACTGTCCGTGAGATTTGACGATTGGTATTTGTTTTCAAGTTTTTTTTCAGGGAATTCAATTCCGGCAAAGATTTCTGGCTGCCTCAATGCTTTCCATACCACACTGCTCACAAATAGAAAAACAAAAATGAATGCCAGCGTAAATACGAACTCGAAAAAATCCTTGAGACCCATTGGGGGAAGAAAGGTGTAAATAACCGAGATGACAAGTACACCTAAAATTGATCCCAGTAAATAGGTCAGCCACTCCAAATTGATTTTTGATATGGAAGAAAATCTTTTTCTAATTTCTGAGCGGTACATATTGAGCTGCCGAAACGCAAGAAGTATATAAACACCAATGTGACCGTATATGAGAAACGCGGAAACATAAAACGCAGGGGGCAGCGTTTGGTGCGTAATAGAACCTTGAATCATCTTTTGATATTCTTCGGTTTGAAAATGATAGAACAGTTGATAAGAGACCGTGATTGTAATAAACGGTATGATGTGAACGAGATCTTTCGTATTAAAAACGAAGTCTTGATAAATAACCGATAATGTGTAGAAAAATAAAACTGGCCCGAGAAGAAACACTAAACCATCTTCTAAATGTGCAACGCCAGGGTGAAGGATATAAAAGCCATAATACGAGAGAAGACCATCCGTGATATTAAGCAGGAGTAATAAGAAAAAGCAGGCGAGTAAAATATTGCTGATTCGCTTTCCTTTTTTGATCGAGACGAGAAATAAAATCAAAAGAGCCAGTTGAAAGGCGATAATGATTGAGAGAATATTGACAAGGGAGAATGACATCCGCGTTAATCATTCTAAAATACTCAAATGCAGCAAGATGTGCGAATCACCTTGCCACTTGGGTTTGTTGGGATTTACAAAAGTTTCATGTCCTTGCTCTTGCTGTCATTGAGTTGAATGATTTTCAGTAGCACTTGTATTGTATGGTCAAAATCTTCTTTTCCAATTTCCTGCCGGTATTCATCCATCAGATTTTTCACACACATGCGAGCATCAATGACAAATCTTTTCCCTTTGTCGGTTAACATTACCACGGAACTTCGTTTGTCGTCACTATGCGTCTTGGTTTTAATATAGCCGTGTGTAGACAATTCTTTTAAGACTTTGCTCATTGCTTGTTTGGAGACGCGTGCACGTTTTGCCAGCTCGTTATTGTTTGTGCCTTCAACAGAAATATGCATGAGCACAGGCATATATGCAACCTTGAAATTCTTGTAACCAAATAGTGTCAACTGTGAAGCGGTCCAAAAATCAAACTGGCGTTTCAAGTAGGTCACAATTTTTCCCCAGCTATGGACTTTTATATACTCAGTCTCAATGAGCCTTTCATCCAGTGAGCCTAACAGCCGTTTTTCTTTCATTTTGTTGCCCTCAATGTAAAAGTACAAAAAAATAATATTTAGTCAATTTAGTTGACTAAATAGTCAACCCGGTTTACTTTTGTCCGTATAACGCTTACACAGACAAATTAATTTCATAAATGGAAAATACGACCACACCTCAAAAAAAGAAGAGTCCCATAATTTTTGTCGTCATGGCGATCGTCATCGCCGGAGCTTTTTTTGGTATCCGTTCTTTCTTACACAACCTGAAATATGAATCTACTGACAATGCTCAGATCGAATCCAGATCCGTTCCGGTGATTGCGCGTGTTGCTGGCTACGTTGACTCACTCGGTGTCGATGACTTTGAATCTGTTAAACAAGGCCAACTGCTTATTAAAATAGATCCTCAGGAATATGCCATTGCCGTGACGCAAGCTAAAGGAGACTTGATGAACGCGGAAGCTGACATGGCAAACGCTGAGGCCGCCTATCGCAATAGCCTGGCAAATAAAAAAGTTGCTTTGGCAAATGCTTCTGTACAAAAAGTGCGTGTTGAAAGAGCAAATGCAGATTTAGCCCGTGACGAAGCACTCTTTAAAGATGAGGCGATCACCAAAAAGCAAGTCGAAGATACACGCAGCAATGCCCAAACAACATCTAAACAATATAGTGCGAATGAAGAACAGGTAAATCTTGCATCCACACAAGTGGCTACTGCGGAAGCTCAAGTTCAAAAAGCGAAAGCGCAGATCGAAATTCGAAAAGCCGCACTTGAGCAAGCTCAGCTTAGATTAAGTTATTGCGAAGTGACAGCTCCGGTTGGCGGACGAATTGGAAAACGCAACATTGAAAAAGGACAATACATTCAGCCTGGAGCTCCGCTATTTTCTGTGGTGAATGATGATAATTTCTGGCTCGTTGCAAATTTCAAAGAGACTCAGCTTGAGAAAATGAAGGAAGGGCAGCAAGTAGATATTGTACTCGATGGATATCCTGATGTAACGATTAAAGGTAAGATCGGTTCTTTTAGTCAGGCAACGGGTTCGAAGTTCGCACTACTTCCCCCTGACAACGCTACGGGAAACTTCGTAAAAGTGACGCAGCGTATTCCGGTGAAAATCGATCTGATCAATGCTAAGCAATACAAAAATATTTTGCGCGCTGGATTAAGTGCTGAAGTGGAAGTTAAGGTAGACTAACATGGCAGTTACTGGCATTAGAAGAATAGTCATCGTTCTTACAACCATATCGGCAGCGATTATGGAGTTGATCGATACTTCGATCGTCAATGTGGCACTCGCCGATATCAGTGGAAACCTGGGTGCTACAATTGAAGACACATCATGGGTGATCACGGCTTATGCGATCGCTAACGTAATTATTATTCCACTCACGGGATTTTTCGCTCGACTTTTTGGCCGAAAAAATTATTATCTCTACTCTATTATCTTATTCACAGCAGCATCATACATGTGCGGCAACGCAGATAGTTTGTTGACGCTCATTATTTGGAGATTTATCCAGGGAATTGGTGGCGGTGCATTATTATCTACTTCACAGGCAATTTTGTTCGATGCTTTCGAGCCCTCGAAACGTCCGATGGCTTCGGGAATGTTTGGAATGGGAATCGTGCTTGGTCCAACGATCGGTCCGACACTGGGTGGAATCATTGTCGATAATTATTCCTGGCCACTGATTTTTGATATTAATATTCCGTTCGGAATTGTTGCTGCACTTCTTACGTTACGCTTCGTTCCCGATGATACGGAAGAACAACTTGCAGCAAGAAAGGATGTGTACATAGATTACATGGCGATCATTTATCTCATTGTCGGCATCGGTAGTTTACAGTATGTATTAGAGCGCGGTGAATCAGAAGATTGGTTTGATGATCGCGGAATCATTTTTCTTACGATCACTGCTGTAGGCGGACTTTTTTCCTTCGTATATCGTCAGCTTACCGTGGCTCAGCCGATGATAAACTTAAGATTGCTAAAGACTC
>CBQWHS010000534.1:0-3882 GCA_967728665.1 uncultured Chryseosolibacter sp.
AGGAGGGATGTATTATTTTTTGTCATGATGCTCAAGACTGGCTTTTCCAAAACTGAAAGGAAGTAAAGATTCGGCAGAAGGCGCTACTATCCATTTATGTTCCTGGCTTTGCATAATGACTTCAATAGGTGTTTCCTGGCGATGCTCAAACTCAAGCATGACTTGACGGCATTGTCCGCATGACGTTGCCGGAATCATTTCTTTAGCTCCTTTCCGTTTTGCGATAACCGAAATCTTTTTTATTGGCTTGTCAGGATGAGTAGCCGCAGCAGCGTATAAGGCCACTCGCTCGGCGCACATGCCGGAGGGATAGGCCGCATTCTCCTGGTTCGTTCCTGTAATAATTGTTCCGTCTTCTAATAATACAGCTGCGCCAACAAGAAATTTTGAGTACGGAGCGTATGCATGATTGGCCGCATCTTTAGCTTTATGTGTAATGTATTTTGATTCGGAGTCAAGATCTTCAAGGTGATCAACGATCGTGAACTTAACCATATGAATTTTAGTCTGATGTGAAGTGTAAGTTATTAATTTCGTCCGAGTTGTTCATGGAAAGTTTTCATTTACTTTGTCAATATGCGAACGATTTTAATTCTCGGTGCAGGACGGTCATCGTCCTCATTAATACAATATGCATTGACGAACGCAAATACTCTTGATTGGAACGTGGTTGTTGGCGATGTTTCCATAAATGCTGCGCTTGAAAAAATCAACAAACATGTCCGTGGCAGCGCAATCGAGTTTGATATAAATAATCCAGAGCAAAGTGATCGCGCGATAGAAAAAGCTGATATTGTTATTTCGTTGTTGCCGGCTCATCTTCATCCGCTGGTGGCACTGAAGTGTCTGAAATTCAAGAAACATCTTTTAAACGCAAGTTATGTTTCGGATGAGATGCGGGCCTTCGACAGCGAAGCACGAAAATCAAATCTCTTACTGTTGAATGAATGTGGACTGGATCCCGGTATTGATCACATGAGTGCTATGCAAATCATCGACAAGATTCGCGAACGCGGAGGAAAGTTGACTTCTTTTGAATCATTTACCGGAGGACTGATTGCTCCCGATACAGACCCTGAAAATCCATGGCGATATAAGTTCACGTGGAATCCCAGAAACGTTGTGATGGCGGGACAGAGTACGGCTAAATTTTTGGAAAGAGGTAAATACAAATACATTCCCTATCAGCAACTTTTTCTGAGAATAACCTCTGTGTCTGTTCCCGGCTTTGGAGATTATGAAGGTTATGCAAACCGCGATTCATTAAAGTACATCGAAACTTATCAACTGCACGAAATACAAACCATGCTGCGCGGTACTTTACGTAATAAAGGTTATTGCTCCGCGTGGAATATCCTTGTTCAATTGGGTTGTTGTGATGATAGTTATGAAATGGAAAGTGTTGAGACCATGACTCATCGATCTTTTATGGACTCTTTTACTAAAGGTAATTCAACGCTTTCGCTGAAAGAAAAAATTGCCAGGCAGTTTAAGCTTGAAGTTTTTTCTCCCGAGCTTGATAAACTCGAATGGTCAGGATTTTTTACGGATGAATCTGTTGATTTACGAAAGGGAACACCAGCACAGATAACGGAACATATTCTAAATAAGAAGTGGAAACTTAACTCAGCTGATAAGGATCAGATTGTCATGTGGCACCGCTTCCGTTTCAATGTTAGCGGCGAACAAAAGGAAATTCAATCATCATTGATCGCAACGGGGGATAACTCCGTACACACAGCCATGGCGAAAACAGTAGGCCTTCCGTTGGGCATTGCTGCGCGATTACTTACTCAGGGAAAGATCGCGTCACGTGGTGTTGTGATTCCAACTTCTCGTGAGTTTTATGAACCTGTATTGAAGGAATTGCAAACATTGGGTGTTGTGTTTAATGAAATTTTATTTTTTCGCTGAACGCTTCACTCTCTCATGCCATTTACATCCATTTCTTACATTCCTTGATCCGTCTGGGATGAATGATGTAACTTCATTCATTCTATATCAGACTAAACTTCTCCTATATGAAACGAACAGCACAAACACTTTTAGTCATTGTTTTATTGGCTTCTTTTTCGTTGGGTTATGGACAAACAAAAACACCTTCCTGGACTGCAAGATTTAAAAAACCAATTACGTGGCAACGCGTGCATTCCCTTGGATATTTAATTGTGGCAACAAGCGAGGGACTGTATGGTGTGAATCCGAGCGATGGAAAAATTTTGTGGGAGAACAAAAACTATCCAAATGTTAATTCTGCTGATTATGCGGAAATCGAAGGCACGGAGTTCGTGACACTCTCGGTGATGACTAACCAGAGCTCAAATTTCCCAATGCAAGTGATCATTGAAGTTGTGGAGGGCAAGACATTGTTCGATTCCCAGAAAGAGCAAATTGGGGTGCTTAGCCGGCATGTGTTGCCGCGATCAAATCGATTATTAATCATTGGAGCAAAAGCAAACGCGCTTATGGCGTCATTGTTCATGTATGATATTGTTTCCGGAAAACAGCTCTGGGCAAACAGTGATTTGTTTCAACCTGATCAAACGAATCAAAAAGGACTTTTGGGAAAGTTACAAGCAATGGGTCAGAAGCTTGCAAGTCTTCAATCACTTTCGAGTGAACCACTGGAAATGAATGATGGAACAATCATCATTACGCACCCAAGCTATGTCATCAAATTAAATTCTGCAGACGGAAAAGTTATTTGGAAAAATAGCATCGAGCAATCGAAGAAGGCACAAATACATTTTTCGTCATACAAACCTGGCGTTGTGTTTGTCGGAACGGAGGTTGAATCCGACCAAGGCTCTGGCTTCACGACATCTTCTTCGTCAGGCACCAAAAGTGAGTCACAGAAATTTTTTTACAATGTGTACTATGCCTATGATGTTCAAACTGGATCAGCATTATGGAAACAACCTGCACGTGAAAATGACAAGCTTAACCTGGTGATTCCGCATGAGAATGGTCTAATCATTTGCCCGTTGTCCAGCCAAAAGCCAACAATTAACCTGGTGGATTACGGAACAGGAAAAACCATCTGGGGTAATAAGGGAAAAGGTATTAAGGCACAGGGAAGTGTTGTCAATTATATTCAAACTGAAAAAGGAATTTTAATCACTACTGCGTTTGACAATGCTTGGAATAATAAAGCCGAAGAATACTATCTGAATATTCTTGATCCTAACACAGGCACATTGAAATATGAAAAATCCGTAAAGCTAAAAGGCGATCTTGTCCGGACGGAAGTTGTTCCCAAAGGATTGCTGTTCGTAACAACACGCGAAGTAAATATTCTCGATACAAGTTCAGGAACACTGTTATGGCCAAGCTCAATAGAAGCAGGAGGTCCTTCTACAGGTGATAAAGTTCGACCCTTTCCTACTGGAGAGAAGGCCGACAAGTTATATGTGTTTTCTCCTAAGGAAAACGGACTATTCGAAGTGGACAAAACAAATGCAGTAAACAAAAAAATCACACCAGCAAAAATCGAATTCAACGGAAAGGAATTACCAAAAGGAATAGATGTCGTAAATGATGGTGTTTTACTCTATTCGGATCAAAATGTTTTGAAATTAGGATTTGATGGCCTTCAGAAATATTACAAGTATTATCCAGCGCCAAAACAACCTGCTCTGATGAAGGCATTGTTACTTGCTCAGGCTGTTCGTGCTGCATACATCGGAGCTGCAGCATCAACTTACTCGGCGGCATTTGCACAGGCTGCCGCTGACAGTAAGACTGAAAGTGGTAAGCAAGTCGGAACGGAGTTATCAAAAGGTTTTGCGCAGTTGGGAAACGCTGGTTTTGCATATTCGTCCCAAGCTTTGAAACAATTCAGCGCCAGGTTTAAAGCATCGCAGAATACTCCAGGATTTGTGA
>CBQWHS010000535.1:0-3874 GCA_967728665.1 uncultured Chryseosolibacter sp.
TGGCTATCAAGAATTTTGGAAATTGATCCTGCTGCATCCGTAGTGATGATGACAGCTTATGGCAACATTGCGCTTGCGGTTGAAGCGATAAAACGAGGAGCAAAAGATTTTGTGTTGAAGCCGTGGGAAAATGACAAACTGCTTGCGGCCATTAATGCGTGCCTGAAAAAAGAGAGAAATCAAAAATCGCAACCGGTTGATCAAGTTTTATTCATCGAGGGACAGTCGCAGCCGATGAAAGTATTGCAAGAACAAATCCGAAAGGTGGCGATGACGGACGCGAGTATCCTTCTCCTGGGAGAAAATGGAACCGGAAAGGAAGTTGTCGCAAAAGAAATTCATCGGCTATCAGCTCGTTCACAAAATATTTTTTTATCAGTTGATCTTTCAACTGTGTCGCCTGGAGTATTTGAAAGCGAATTGTTCGGACACCGGAAGGGTTCGTTTACCGATGCAAAGACTGATCGTGTTGGAAGATTTGAAGCTGCAAATAACGGCACTCTTTTTCTTGACGAAATCGGAAATATTCCGCTTGAACAGCAAGTGAAGTTGCTCACAGCACTCCAAACAAGGCAGGTCACTCCTCTTGGTTCGAACACACCCGTTTCATTTAATGTAAGATTGATCGCTGCAACCAACGCACCGATTCAGACTATGGCCGAACAAGGTTTGTTCAGACAAGATCTACTTTATCGAATAAATACAGTGACGTTGGAAGTCCCTCCTCTTCGTGTTCGCGGCAATGACATTTTATCGCTGGCTAATAATTTCCTGATGCAATTTGAAACTCAATACAAAAAAGAAAACTTGACAGTGCGTGACGATGCGAAACAATTGCTATCCGAATATCACTGGCCTGGGAATGTTCGCGAACTGAAACACACCATTGAGAAAGCTGTCATTCTGGGAACTGGAAATGTTATCACTCCAAAGGATCTCGACCTGGTAATCTCATCGCGACCAAGGTTATCAGGAGATAAAACCCTCGAAGGCCTGGAACGCCAGGCAATGGTGGATGCCCTTGCAAAACACGCTGGCAATATCGTACACGCTGCGAAAGCTTTAGGAATTACTCGCCAGACTTTTTATAACAAAATGAAAAAATATGGTATTTAGATCTTACCATATCCAAATCATCTTCCGGCTCATTCTCATCATAATCAATTCATTCGTTATTTTTTATGTATGGACATTTCAACAATACTGGTTAACATTTTTTAATCTGATCGGCCTTTTAATTGTTCAGGTTTACTTTTTCTTGCGCTATCTCACCAAATGGCAAAGGGATATAGACATGTTCTCCACTTCCGTAAAACATGGCGATTTCAATATCTCCTACAACTTGATCGAAAAAACGGATCCACATTACAAACTCTATAACACGCTGAATTATTTATCGGCATACCTGCGACAGGTTAAAAGTGAGTACGTTCAACAGAGTCATTATTTACATTACGTCGTTGAAAATACTCCCGTTGGATTAATCGCCTTCCATGAAGACGAACGAGTCGTATTGGTGAACCAGGAGGCGCTGAATTTATTAAAACGCAAAGAATTAAAACTTTTAAGCGATCTGAAAATTGAAGATCCGCAACTGTACTCGGCAATCAAAAGTCTTCTGCTTAACAGTCCTGGTTTGATCTCTTCAACGGTGAATAGTCAGGCGAGAATTTCCGCGCGACTCTCAAAATTTGTGATCGATGGAAAATCGATTCTGTTGTTATCACTTATGAACATAAAGTCGGAGCTTGAGGCGAATGAACTTCAGTCGTGGCAGGATTTGATTAACGTTCTCACACATGAGATCATGAACAGCATTTCGCCGATTCATTCACTCCATGGAAGTCTCTCGAAATACCTTGATAAGGTCGAAGGCAACGAAGAATTGGTTTTAAAGGCTAAACACAGTCTTGAAGTAATTTCAAGGCGCTCTCAGGCATTAATGAATTTCGTGGATCGCTATCGCAAGATCAGTTCGGTTCCGTTGCCAGATTTCAAAACCGTTGACATCGGAAAACTCATCAATGATGTGATTACACTCATGAGCGAGGAGCTTAAAGGAATCCAAATAGTTGTTCATCATCAACATAATAATTTCGAAGTTGATAGCGCGATGATAGAACAGGTCATTATTAATCTCGTGCGAAATTCCATAGTTGCGTTGCAAGACATCGCCGTGAAGAAAATAGAGATCAACGTAATGCAAGGCGATCAATTTCTTATCAGCATAAAAGACAACGGCAAAGGAATTGACCGGGACGTATTACGAAAGATATTTGTTCCCTTCTTCACAACACGCGAAGGGGGCTCTGGAATTGGTCTAACTATTTCACGGCAAATCATGCAACGACATGGCGGAAGCCTGGAAGTAACGTCAAAAATTGGAGTAGGAACAGAGTTTACATTGAGGTTTCCTCGCAGATGACAGGTTCTATTAATAAAGAATATTTATCAAGCATCCTGAAAATGACATCATTGCGTGAAAATATGGACATCAATGTTGCAAGAGGAACTAGTATGTACTTAAAGCTCAGTACTTGTAAACAATTTCGTACAGCTCTTGAAGCGGATACTCGCCAACCAAACCGTAATCATCAATTGTAAATTCCCCTGTATTTGTAATAATTGTTGTTATCGATCTGGGTTGATCGGTCTTAGCAACGGTGTATTCTTTTTTAAGATTCCGAATGTCCGAAAAACGAAGCAACTTTACGATTTGTTTCATTTCCGATTCCGAAAGTTTATAAATCGAATCGGCATAGGATGGATTATAAAATGTTCGAATACAAATACTGCTGTCATTTAAAAAATCAATTGTTGCACGGATAGATGGAAAGTCGTCGGACTCTACACCATATGCACTGAGATTCATTTCTATTTTCGTGATGGTGTCGATTACTTCAGATTCCTTACTGCTTCCGGAATGTCTGTCACAGGCCGTAATTGCTAACAGAAGAATTAAGATATCCCGATACATTTAAGTCAAATCATGATGGCGAGAACACAAAATTATTTCAGCACTGATGACCTGTAATGATTGCTCAACTCTCCGACAAGTTCCTCCATTGTCTCTTTTGCTTTTTCCGGACTTTCAATTTCAACTTCACTTCCATACATCAAAAGCCATTTGCAAAAATACCGGAAGCTAGCGACAAGAAAACGCATACGAACATGGTCGTCAAGTTCTTCTTCAGAAACGAAGCCGTAGTAGTAGCGGGAATGCTTTACGTAATTTGAAATATTTTTATCAAAAAGCACGAAGACTTCCGTCATCTCTTCATGAGTTCGCTGCAAGTTCTTAACATACTCCTGCAACGTGTAAAGGTTTCGTCCGTCAAATGTTGCGCCGGTAGGCCTCATGGATCTAATAACATCAATCCTAAAGTCACGATAACCATTACGAAGTCTGCACCAGGCGATCAAATGCCATCGGCCACTGTAATGCAAAATTCCAATCGGTTCGATCTCTCGCGTGGTCTCCTCTTGCGTTTTGCCTGAAACATAATCAATCTGCAAAACCTGTTTGTGCGAAACTGCTTTCGTGATGTCGGCCATAAATTTATTTGGCGCACTCGAAGATTGGTCTGGCAACCTCAACACTTCGATCGATGATTGTAAATTTTCAAGATGATCTTTTTCTGAATCGTTCAGTACAGACTTAATTTTCAACAATGCCGATTCATATGCTTTTCGGATTGAGTCGTCCGTCATCTTATCCACAAGTTTTCCTGCCGTGAGCATGGCACTGGCTTCCTCCTGGTTGAACATTACCGGGGGAAGATGGTATCCATCAACAATAAAATACCCCTTGCCCGCCTCTGAACCGATTGGCACACCCGCCGGCTCAAAATCAGGCGTAACGAAGTCCGCCGAA
>CBQWHS010000536.1:0-3870 GCA_967728665.1 uncultured Chryseosolibacter sp.
GTTCTTCTTGGATCCTTTAAAACCCATCTTTCCTGCTGAAGCCCATGATACAACCTGACCGGTTGTGTTGGTCATCGCGATGATGATGTTGTTAAAAGTCGCTTTGATATGAGCTTCGCCGACAGCTTCAACTGTCACGACTCTCTTCTTTGCTTTGTCTTTTCTCTTTTCAGCAGTTGCCATAATATAATTTTTGATTTACGATTTTTCCCGATTGCTATCGGGATCAAATCTTAAATTTTATTAGCCTTTAGTTGCCTTCTTTTTGTTGGCTACAGTCTTACGCTTACCCTTACGAGTACGGGCATTGTTTTTCGTAGTTTGACCACGTACAGGTAACCCTTTACGATGGCGCAATCCGCGATAGCATCCGATATCCATGAGGCGCTTAATGCTTAGTTGAATCTCAGACTTAAGCACACCTTCAATCCTGAATTTTTCGGCAATGATAGCTCTGACAGCGTTTGACTCTTCGTCATTCCACTCTTTTACTTTTTTATCCCAGTTTACACCAGCTTCTGAAAGTATTTTTTGGGCTGACCTGCGGCCAATGCCAAAAATGTAAGTAAGGCCAATTTCGCCTCGCTTGTTATCCGGAATATCTACACCAGCAATACGTGCCATATATTAACCTTGTCTTTGTTTATACCGTGGATTTTTCTTGTTAATCACATACAACTTGCCTTTGCGTCTGATGATCTTACAGTCAGCGCTTCGCTTTTTTATGGATGCTTTAACTTTCATTTTGTTTCGTTCTTTTTAGACGCATAAGCATTGCGTCCCTATCGTTTATTTATACCTAAATACAATTCTTCCCTTCGACAAATCATATGGCGACATTTCCAATCTGACCCTGTCACCTGGCAAAATCCGAATGTAATTCATCCGCATCTTACCTGAGATATGCGCCAACACTTCATGGCCATTCTCTAACTGAACGCGAAACATTGCGTTTGACAACGCCTCGCTTATAGTTCCATCTTGCTCAATTGACTTTTGTTTCGCCACTTATAGCTATAATTTTTTTCTATGTATTCGTGCGTTGTCAATATTTCCGTTCTGTCTTTGTGCACGGCCACCATGTGTTCAAAGTGCGCAGAAGGTTTTTTATCCGCAGTGCGGATCGTCCAACCATCGCGATCCTGTACCACACTCTTCGTTCCCTGGTTGATCATCGGTTCAATCGCAAAAACCATCCCCGCAACTATCTTCACTCCTTTTCCGCGCTTTCCGTAGTTTGGAACTTCCGGATCTTCGTGAAGTTTTTTTCCAACACCATGACCTACAAGTTCCCTCACAACACCGTATCCGAAGCTTTCAACATAACTTTGAATGGCCCAGGCTACATCTCCGATTCTGTGTCCTGCCTTTGCCTGTTCAATGCCCAGGTAAAGGGAGTTGTATGTGCGTTCAAGAAGCAGAAGCGTTTCCGGTTTTACACCCTCCATCGGATATGTGTAAGCTGAATCACTATGATAGCCCTTGTACTGCACACCACAGTCGATCGAAACGATATCACCTTCCTTTATTTCATAATTTCCAGGAAACC
Organism: uncultured Chryseosolibacter sp.; assembly: GCA_967728665.1. Lineage (GTDB taxonomy): Bacteria > Bacteroidota > Bacteroidia > Cytophagales > Cyclobacteriaceae > Chryseosolibacter. The sequence goes on from CBQWHS010000536.1 coordinate 1,550, forward strand.
CATGCACCACAATATCATTTGCAGAAATGCAAAGTGATGAAGGGAAGCCCCTGTAATTTTTAAACGAAGGAATACCACCATGATCGCGGATGTATTCTTCAGCCAACTTATCGAGGACCATGGTTTTTACACCTGGTTTGATCACTCTTGCAATTTCACCATGAGCTTTCCCAAGTATTTGGGCACTCTCACGAATTATTACAAGTTCGTCTTCCGTCTTTAAGTAGACCATTCAGCGTTTAAGCCGCAGCAAATTGAGAACGTCCTTTTACTCTACCCGATTTCATCATTCCTTCGTAATGTCTCATTAGTAAGTAGCTTTCAATCTGCTGAAGTGTGTCGAGGATTACCCCAACCATAATCAGCAATGAAGTACCACCGTAAAACTGCGCAAAGGTCTGGCTTATTCCCGCCCTCACAGCAAAGGAAGGAAGGATAGCGATAACCGCTAGGAACAGAGCACCGGGTAACGTAATTCTTGATAACACTGTATCAATAAATTCTGCAGTCTGCTTTCCTGGCTTAACGCCTGGAACAAAACCACCGTTTCTTTTCAAATTATCAGCAATGTCATTCGAGTTGATCGTGATTGCTGTATAGAAGAATGTGAATATCAAAATCAATGTGGCGAACAGCAAACTGTATTGCCATGAGTATGGATCGGAGAACGTTGTTCCAATGTAAGCACCCCAATCTGTGTCTCTCCACATACCTACAAGAAGTACAGGAATGAACATCAATGCTTGCGCGAAGATGATTGGCATTACACCGGCCGAGTTCAACTTCAATGGAATAAAATCTCTCTTTCCACCGTACAGTTTATTGCCAATAACCTGCTTTGCATATTGAATTGGAATTCGACGTGTCGCCTGTGTCAACAGAATAACTCCCATGACAATAGCGAATAAAACTATAAGTTCGATGATGAATAACAATGCACCATTGATACCGCGGCTGGACGCTTCACTGTAAACCGCGAACGGTAAACGAGAAACAATACCGATCATGATCAATACCGAAATACCATTTCCTATTCCCTTATCTGTGATTCTTTCACCAAGCCACATACAAAACATTGTTCCAGCAACTAGAACAGTGATAGCGGAGAAGTAGAAGAAAAATCCGGGATCTAAGATTGCACCTTGGTCGATGGTTCCACGGATATATGCATAACCTTGGAAACCTGTGATAAAGATGGTAAGTACGCGAGTGATCTGATTCAATCTCTTACGACCAGAATCACCTTCTTTTTGGAGTTTCTGAAAATAAGGGACAGCAAATGTTAGCAGCTGAACAATGATCGATGCAGAAATATACGGCATGATACCGAGTGCAAAGATTGATGCGCGGCTGAACGAACCACCGAGGAACGTGTTCAACAATCCGAGGATACCATCTGTTGCTCCCGCATCCATGAGGCTGGAGTGATTAGGATTAATACCCGGGATAACAATAAAAGATCCTAAACGGAATATGATCAGAAAACCGACCGTGTTAAGAATTCTAACGCGAAGATCTTCGATTGAAAAAATGTTCCGTATGGTCTGAAAGAAACGCTTCATTATTTCACAATTGTAGCGGTGCCGCCAACTTTCTCAATAGCTTCTATTGCAGTTGCAGAAAAAGAATGTGCTTCAACGCTGATTTTTGATTTTAATTCACCTCTTCCCAACACTTTCACCTTATCGTTCTTTCCAACGATCCCGTTCTCAATCAAAAACTGGAGGGTTACATTTCCTCCCTTTCCAGCAAGTCCCTCGAGCACATCGAGATTTACTGCTTTAAAATATTCTTTGTTATTGTTCTTGAAACCAAATTTTGGAATCCTACGAACCAACGGCATCTGTCCACCTTCGAATCCAGCTTTGCCATGGTAACCCGAACGAGACTGCGCACCTTTATGTCCACGGCCTGCGGTTGAACCACCAGATCCCTGACCACGTCCAAGCCTTTTATTTGTCCTTACTGAACCTTCTGCAGGTGTTAGTGTATGAAGTTTCATTTTACAGTTCTTTTACAGTGATCAAGTGATTTACTTTTCTGATCATACCGGCTATCGTTGGAGACATCTCCACTTCAACCGTTCTATTTATCTTGCCAAGACCTAAAGCTTGAATCGTTCTGATTTGAGTTTCTGGTCTCTTAATGGTGCTTCTACGCTGAGTAATCTGAACTTTCGCCATGGCTTTTTACCCGTTAAATACTTTCGACAATTCGATACCTCTGTTTCTTGCAATGCTGTTTGCATCGCGCATGCTTGTCAATGCCTTGAAAGTCGCTTTCACCACGTTGTGTGGATTTGAAGAACCTTTTGACTTTGC
>CBQWHS010000537.1:0-3869 GCA_967728665.1 uncultured Chryseosolibacter sp.
CGATTTTATCGTGAACGAAAGCACAATCCAGCCACATACCAACGCTGAAAAAATTCGGCGAAAAATATAGAGACACTTATCCTGCCTCTATCCGCCTCAATCCGCACATCATGGCAGGAGGGAATATCAAAATTTCAACTGGCCACAGCAATTCAAAGTTCGGAATCTCCGTTTATCAATTGCCGGAAATTCAGGAGGTCGTTCAGGCATATAAGATAAAAGTGAACGGACTTCATATTCACACCGGCTCTGATATTACAGAAAGTGATGTGTTCCTGAAGATGGCAGACATCCTGTTTAGCGTTGCGCGCGATTTTTCAGATTTGCGTTTTATTGATTTTGGTAGTGGATTCAAAGTAGCGTACAAGGAAGGCGACATCGTTACGAATATTTATGACCTGGGATTGAAACTCACAAAGGCATTCAATGAATTTTGTCAGAGCTATGGACGAAAACTTGAAATGCATTTTGAACCCGGAAAATTTATTGTGAGCGAAGCCGGCTTGTTATTGGTAAACGTGAACGTTGTGAAGTCAACGCCAACAGCAACATTTGCTGGCGTCAACTCTGGATTAAATCATTTGATTCGTCCAATGATGTATGATTCGTATCATGACATCGTTAATGTTTCCAATCCAAAAGGTGATACAAAATTGTACACTGTCGTGGGATATATCTGCGAGACCGATACCATTGGGTCAGATCGAAAACTGAATGAAGTGCGTGAAGGAGATTTACTGGCCATAAAAAATGCGGGAGCCTATGGATATTCAATGGCGTCAAATTACAATTCACGACTGCGGCCTGCTGAAGTTTTGGTTATCAATGGTGAAGCAAAATTGATCCGCGAACGCGAAGTGTTTGAAGATTTGCTGCGTCATCAACCGGATCTTGATATTTGATTTGATCAAAAGTTGTTAACAAACATTAACAATTGTGGAGTAGAACTATTTGTTATTGAAGAGCGTTTTTAAACGTCTTAACCTTTGTATGAAATTTCTTCGTTTATTATTCTTTGCATTAAGTGGCCTCGTTTCGTTCACTTGCGTGGATGCGCAAATATTAAAGCCAGCAACGTGGACGTTTGAAGTCTCAAAAAAGAATGTAAAAGTTGGTGATGAAATTGATCTGATATTCAAATCTACCATTGAGGATAAGTGGTATATGTACGCCAATGACTTCAATCCGGATTGTGGACCATTGCTCACCGAACTTCAGCTAGCCAACACAAATAATTTCAGGCTGGTAGGAAAACTCAAGGCAATCAATTCTTTGCCGAAGCATGACGAGATATTCGATTGCGATGTGAAGATATTCAAACATCAAGCTGAGTTCCGCCAAAAAATTAAAGTGACTGGTTCACCGTTGGTAATTTCCGGAACCATCGCTGGCCAGGTGTGTACTGAAATTGATGGAAGATGCATTCCGTTCGATGAGGACTTATTATTTGAAAATATTTCTGTATCAGGAAAGAATCTGACAAACTCTACTGAATCAAAGCCTTCTGTAGATAACAAAGTTGAATCGAACATCGCAATCAAAACGCAGGACTCTGTAAAAACAGCTGCTGCAATTGAAACCCCTTCGTATTCTTTTGCGGAAAACAAAGGTCCGCTTGTCGATAAGTCTATTCTCACGGGCCAGGCGGAAGAGCAAGAAGAAGGCCTGCTTAGTTACATGCTAATCGCTTTCATCCTTGGGCTCACATCGTTGATCACGCCATGTGTGTTCCCGATGATACCAATGACAGTGACTTTCTTTTTAAAAGACAATCAGACAAAAAGTGAAGGCATTCGAAACGCATTCATTTTTGGTATCTCCATCATTGTCATATACACGGTTGCTGGAACACTCTTCGCGCTCGCATTTGGCGCAGAGGGACTGAACGCGCTCGCCACTCATTGGATACCGAACCTGTTCATCTTTGTGATGTTCATCATTTTTGCGTTATCATTTCTTGGACTATTTGAAATCACTGCTCCCTATAAACTTGTCAACAAAGCAGATCGCGCGGCAGAAAAAGGCGGACTCATTGGAATTTTCTTTATGTCCGCAACACTTGTTTTAGTTTCCTTTAGCTGCACCATTCCTATTGTTGGAAATGTTTTAGTGCTGGCTGCTGGAGGCAAAGTTGTTACGCCTGTTCTCGGAATGCTTGCCTACTCTGCAGCGTTTGCAATCCCATTCACGCTTTTCGCGATTTTTCCGGAGTGGATGAAGAGCATGCCAAAATCGGGAGGCTGGTTGAACACGGTGAAAGTTACGCTTGGGCTACTGGAACTGGCGCTCGCATTTAAATTCCTAAGTATCGTTGATCAAACTTACCATTGGGGAATTCTTGATCGGGAGATCAACATTGCACTTTGGGTAGTGATATTTTCCATTCTTGGATTTTATTTCCTTGGAAAAGTTCGTATGTCGAGCGATTCGGTTATTGATAAAATAACAGTTCCACGATTGATGTTGGCAATTGCTACCTTCTCATTTGTCGTTTATTTAGTTCCTGGATTGTGGGGAGCACCGTTGAAGGCGCTCGCGGGTTATCTTCCGCCAATGTACACTCATGACTTTGACATCGTTTCCCTTACACGAAATGAAAAACAAAATCAAATTTGCGAAGAGCCGAAGTACGCTGACTTTCTGCACTTACCGCATGGGCTAAAAGGGTATTTCGATTATGACCAGGCCCTTGCTTGCGCGCGACAACAAAACAAGCCATTATTCATCGACTTCACTGGTCATGGTTGCACGAATTGCCGCGAGATGGAGGCAAATGTTTGGGCGGATCCAACAGTGCTGGAAAAACTTAGAAATGATTTCGTTGTTGTCGCATTATATGTCGATGACAAAACGGAATTGCCGGAATCGGAGTGGTACACTTCTAAGACAGATAAAAAGGTAAAGAAGACGATCGGAAAGCAAAACGCAGATCTGCAGATTACAAATCTCAATAACAACGCGCAGCCTTTCTATGTATTGGTTGGAAAAGACGAACGGGTTCTCGCCTGGCCGAAAGCGTATGACAAAAGCGTAGAAAACTTCGTAAAATTTCTGGATAGTGGTAAAAAAACTTACAACGCTCTTTACCTCAACCAAAGTAAATAACGCCTAAATGGCCGTTTTTCAACGGTATACGGTTCTAGCTTTCATATAAAAAGTAATACTTATATATTTGACTATAAGGTCGTTTCGGAAAAACGTTGGCTCCGAAGCATTTTTTAACGATTATATTTGTCGACCCTTAATTTTTTAACCTAGGAGTACCTCATGTTTAAACGCTTTTTCGGTTTCTTTCTGATCATCACCATGGCAGGTGGTGTTGCATTGATCAACACTTTTTACATCCCAACACTTTCATACGAAACCGTTGAGCGTCCTGATTCCGCGCAAGTGATTTCTCTTGAACCGAAAGAACCAAAAATTGTTTATGGGATGGTCGTGAAGGATGATCACATGGTGATTGAAGACAAGATCAAACGTAATCAGCGCCTGGGAGATATTCTCGAACAATACAACGTGCCGGCTAAGCTCATTCATGAACTATCAACTCTTTCCCGCAAAGTGTTTGATCCCCGTAAAATTGCTGCTGATAAAAAATACACACTGATTCTTGATAAGGATTCCCTTACACACGCAAAGGCATTGGTGTATGAACCGAATCTGATTGATTACATCATTTTCAAATTTGGCGATTCCCTATCTGTAGATGTTTGTAAACGAGAAGTTGTAACGATACAAAAGACGGTGTCTGGCGTTATCAGTTCAAATTTGTCTGAGACGATTGAAAACCTGGGTGGCACTAACGAACTCACTAACAAGTTTGTCGACATCTTCGGATGGTCTGTTGATTTTCAACGTCTTCAAAAGGG
>CBQWHS010000538.1:0-3865 GCA_967728665.1 uncultured Chryseosolibacter sp.
TATAACTCATCGACACAATCAATTCATCACAGTGGGCAGCTGCAAATTCGATTAATGAAAAATGGCCAGCATGTACCGGCATAAATTTCCCGATCACTAATCCCCGTGTCATGAAGCTTGTGCTGAGTAACTTTTATATTCCCGAATCCAATTAAACAAAGCGAATACAGCGATCAATGTAAACACCAGATATTCAAAACCAAAAAATCTTGCATCCTTCAAAAAGTAGAGATATGTAGCAACTACGTCTATCACAATCCAGATTATCCAGCATTCTATTTTCTTTTGAATCATCAAAAATGTTGTAATCACACTCATGACAAGAATGAACGAATCGGCAAATGGATAGGCGCTTGGGAGGTTAAATAAAAGCGGAAGCCATTCATGGAGATTGCTGGCGAGTGTTCCAATGACAAAAGTACCAACAATGCCCGTGACAGAGAGCAACGCGAATTGTCGCCATTTCATGAAGCTAACTTTGAGCTCTTTTTTTCGATCCTCTTCTTCAGGCTTTGGATTAGCCCATCGCCACCAGCCAAGTATGTTGCTAATGAAAAAGAAAATCATGAGAAACATGTCGGGGTACAACTGAATCTGATAATAGAAAAAGGCAGAAAGAAAAACGTTGACTATTCCGATTGGCCAACTCCAGATATTCGCTTTCGCAGATAGCGCAACAGCGACAAGGCCCGTGATCACTGCGAAGAATTCAACATAGCTCATCGGGTAGTCGAGAACTGTGAAGAAAGTATTGTTGATATCAAAAAAGTCCATGACGAATTAAGTTGACAAGATAAACTTTCATTACTTTACTTTGTTTATAAACCATAATTATCTCTGCTATGAAAAGAATTTTCTGGATAGGCATCTTCTTTTTCACGGTGTCAGCAAATGCGCAGTCTGTAACAGTAATGACTTACAACATTCGCTACGACACTCCAAACGACAGCATCAATCAATGGAGCAATCGGAAACAAAAAGTTTATAATCTGATCAGAAAATATAGTCCTGATTTGCTGGGCATTCAGGAAGCACTTCATCATCAGCTCAGCGACATTACTTCGAACTTGAAAGAATATGAGTTCGTTGGTGTGGGACGTGACGATGGGAAGGAAAAAGGAGAATACTCCGCAATTCTTTTTAAGAAAGATAAATTTAAAATCATCGAACAGAATACATTTTGGCTGTCGGAAAAACCAAATGTGCCAGGCAGCAAGAGTTGGGATGCTGCAATCACTCGTGTGGCAACGTGGGCAAGAATCAGAGATAAAAAAACTAAAAAGGAGTTTGTCATCATCAACACGCACTTCGATCACATTGGCAAGGAAGCGCGAGGAAAAAGCGCTACTATGCTGAAAGCAAAAGCTGTCGAGATTGGCAAAGACCTTCCTGCAATTATCACGGGTGATTTCAATGCGACACGAGACGATCTTCCTTACCAGGAAATGATCAGCAACCGTGGACTATTTGTTGCAGATCCGGCACCCGCCAATTCACCAGGAACATTTTGCAGTTTTGCTGTGAACTCGATTAAATGCAGGCCAATTGATTATATATTTCACACATTAGATTGGAAAGCCGATCATTATCTCGTAATCACTGATAACGATGGAAAATATTATCCATCAGATCATTTGCCTGTGATGGTTAGGCTTGAAGTGAAATGAATTGGTCATTAAATAACAAGTTGTGCATTTCTAATTATCCAACTGCCAAGTGCCTAATTAACCAATTGGTGTTCCTTCGCAAATGAAACAAGTCCCGCCACATTTTTTAAATTAAGCTTTCGCTGAATATTTTTTCGATGTGTGTTTACGGTGAACTCACTAAGATTGAGGTGTGCCGCAATTTGCTTACTGCTGTACTCCTGGCAGACGAGGCGAATAATATCGACCTCTCTTCGCGTAAGCTTAAATTTTTTCAGAAAGTCATCGAAAAAATACGAGTTCTCATCAAGTACGCCAGGCTTTTGCAACAATGAAAAGAATGACTGCCCTCCAATAATTTGTTTCACTGCATCGCGCAGCTCTGACGCTGTAGAATTTTTTACCATAAATCCATCTGCCTTCAGGTTCTTCACTTCTTCCATAAGTTCCGGTTGCGAATAATTGGTGAGCACCAAAACTTTCGTTGCCGGGGTCGTCCGTTTTATTTCTTGAAGACATTTCAATCCATCAACTTTCGGCATGTTGAGATCGAGAAGAATCAAATCAACTTGCTTTGACTTTACGAATTCTAACAGATCAAGCCCATTATTTACAGAGCCGATAATTTGAACATCGGTAATTTCCTCCAGCACGGTTTTTACGCCTTCGATAAAAAGCTGATGATCATCCGCTAATACAATCTTCGTCATGTTACTCCTTCGGTATTTCTATCGTTACAACTAAACCTTTTGGTATCGCTTCATCAAAAACGATGTGCCCGTTAAGATAATGTATTTTTGATTTTATCGCAGCAAGTCCATGTGTTTCTGATTTCTCCGCTACCGAAATGTCGAGGCCTTTGCCATTATCCTCCACAATAAGTACAACGCTCTCTTCGTGTTCAATCAATTGAATTAGTGCATGCGTTGCTTGTGCATGTTTGGAAATATTGTTGATCAGTTCATATAGGATTCCGTAAAGCACAGAATATTTTTCGTTCATGGATGGCAGATCTTTTTCAAAACCAACAACCTCCATCTCAACTTTGATTTTTTCAGAGGCATTGAAAATAGCCCCAATTTTTTCTACCGCTTGCCGGAATCCTACTTTGTCAAGCATAACCGGACTTATTGCATGACTCAAGTTTCTCAGGATTTCAGAAATGCTTGTAACAGCATGTTCCGCAGTCTCAAGTTTCTTCTGCGCATCGGTGTTCGTAATTAAACTTTTTTCCCGGATGGAGGAGAGATTCAATTTTGCTGCAGAAAGCAGTGAGCCTGCGACATCATGGAGTTGATCAGCCAGTTGTCTGCGTTCAGTTTCTTGTGTCGTAATGATCGCTTTCGTGTATTTCATTTGTTGTTGATTTACACGGATCAGTAATTGTTCTTTTTCCAGCCGATACGTATTGAAACGGTACACTAAACCGAACGTCAGAATCACTGCCTCCAGAACATAACCAGTAGCCGTACCGTAGTTTTTCCAAAACGACCCTGTGATTGTTGCAACTCCGGAATAATAGATCAATTGAATTGCGCTAAATATCATAATAGGCGCGATGCTCGCCAGGTAAAACACCGCCATCTTATTTTTATTCAAGATCTTTTGCACAAGGTTGGTAACAATGAAAACCAGGTAAATGGCGACAAGAATTGGAACGCTTCCCTGCCAATAATACCCAACCTTGCTTGATTTCATCTCCAGGCCCGGTATTAATCCAATCAACGCTAAAATAGTTGCAACAATGGCAAGAGCCCTGATCGAAAGTTGAAGCCAGCGATAAGCAGCCTTGCCTGTGTAATACTCAATGAAAAAAAGAGATAGTCCAATTGTAAGAAGTGCCGATACAGGCCTGGCACGTGCCGCAAGAAACGAAGAATCAGGCCAAAGATATTTATATCCATAGCCAAGATTTGCGAGAACGTATATCCATCCGAATATCACATACAACACATAGAATAAATATATTTTATCGCGGCTGATCGCGAAGAGATAGATTCCAAAAATCAACATCAGAATTATCACGCCGGAAAAAATACCAATGACAAGCGATGAAGAGATTGTTTCATTAACAAAGTCTTTTTCAGGTTTAGTGATAAAAATGAGCTGCAGGGATTCGTTTCGCTTTTCAATTTTCAACAAATAGAACGCGCGGTTGGTAAGTGGAAAATTAAAGTTAAGTGATGAAACAGGACGAGATGAATATGGATAATGATCGC
>CBQWHS010000539.1:0-3855 GCA_967728665.1 uncultured Chryseosolibacter sp.
ACTGCCCCGGCATTTAATAGAAATCACTCGGGGTGTAGCGTAGCCCGGTATCGCGTGGCGCTTTAAGGCGCCAAGGTCGTACCGATGAAACTGCCCCGGCATTTAATAGAAATCACTCGGGGTGTAGCGTAGCCCGGTATCGCGCTTGGTTTGGGACCAAGAGGTCGTCAGTTCGAATCTGGCCACCCCGACAGAATTAGCCTTAACATTTTCAATGTGTTAGGGCTTTTTTGTTTTTTATATAAATGTTCATCGTTTACATTCTTTTGAGTGAGTCCTGCCGGCGGTTTTATACTGGTTACACTGCGGACTTAAATAATCGGCTGAAGGAACACAATTCAGGTGAAACCAAATCGCTCAAAGCGTGTATCCCGTATTCGCTAGTTTGGCATCAATTTGTTTCTACACGAAGTGAAGCAACGAGGCTTGAGCAAAGAATTAAGAAGCGTGGAGCTGCTCGATTTTTGACTGACATGAAAGAAAGTTAATCGTAGTATCGCGTGGCGCTTTAAGGCGCCAAGGTCGTCAGTTCGAATCTGGCCACCCCGACAGACATAAGCTTGCAGATTTAAAAAAATTGCAAGCTTTTTTTGTTAGTTGCTCAACGGATTCGAACTATCTGCGAAATCAAAGTGATCAAGCGGTTAAATGTTAGTGTGCTGTTCTCGTAAGAAATTTCTTTTTTATACTGGCATTAATAATGAAATCTTGCTTGAACTATCCTCAAGGTTTGTTCATTACCTTTCCCTTCTACTCTGTAAACTAAACGATGCTCGCCAGTTATCCTTCTCGACCAATAACCCTTTAGGTTTCCTCTTAGTGGCTCAGGTTTTCCTTTTCCTTTAAATGAGTCCCTCTTAATTTCTTTTATTAAGTCATTGATTTTTTCTAGGGTATCGTGATCGTTTTCTTGCCAGTAAACATAATCTTCCCAGCCATGATCGGTAAAAGCAGTTAGCATAGTTATTTTTTCTTCTTAACTGCTAACTTTCTTTTTGGACTTCTTGCTGGTTTTTTAGCTAATTCAAATTCTCGTACCGTCACATTACCAGCCCTATCCTGCGCAATACTTTCCATTAGTCTCGCTGTATTATTCGGCGTTGAAAGCAAGTGAGCAGTTTCCTCCATTGAATTGAATTGATCAAGAGTTAGAATAACAAAATCCCTCTTCTTTGGTCCAGAAAGAATTAAAATATCCTGATCATCCTCGATTTCCTGTAAACGTTCTTTCATTTTAGAACGGAAGTCTGTTATAGTCGCTGTTTTCATAAACCTACATTTTCACTCCAATAATAACCATTATTTCTCAAAAAAGTTACATAAAAATGTACATTTTTATGTACAAAAATAGTAAAAATATGTTTAAAGGAGGTATTCGAAATCAAAAGTTGCACACTTAACTTATTCAAGAAATCAACCTTGCACTGAGCTTATGTATTCATTTAAATCTACAGCTGCTTCAGAATTTTGAATTTTAATTATTCAATATTTTGGGTTGAATAACATCAGACTATGACCGGAATATTTCTTATATTCTTATTTAATCGAGTTTGATGAAATCGATAAAATGAATGAACCAAAATTTATTGTTGTTATCGGCACCTCCGCAGGTGGTAATGGGGCCTTAGCGAAGCTTGTAGCGCAATTTAAAATTGGAATGAATGCGGCCATTTTTATTGTTATGCACCTGCCAAGCACAACACAGAGTAATTACCTTTCCAACCGTCTTCAACCTGCTACATCGTTAAAATGCATGGTGCCACAAGACGGTGAAAAGATTTTAAAAGACCACATATATGTAACTCCAGTCGGTCAACATTTGCTAGTTCGGAAAAATAAAATTTTGCTTGGCAATGGCCCTGAAGAAAATCGATTCAGGCCATCCATTGGTGTTTTATTTCGGTCAGCTGCAGCCGCCTATAACTCAACAGTAATTGGCGTTGTACTAACAGGTATGCTCGATGATGGTACTGCCGGAATGGATGCTATCAAGAGAAGTGGTGGAACTTGCATTGTACAAGAACCAAGTGAAGCAGAATATCCTGACATGCCATTATCCGTTTTGGATCATATCGATGTGGATCATTGTGTTACATTGGATAAGATGGGTGACATTATTTTAAAAATTACTCAAACCGAAACGTTAGAGAAACCAGTACCTGAGGACGTTATTATTGAATCTCAGATTGCCGAGCGCGTTATTATAGACTATGAGAACATAAAAAAATTAGGTGAAAAAAGCATTTTCGCTTGTCCCGACTGTGGTGGTGGAATGTGGTACATTGAAAATGGTGGTAAGGTAAATCGTTACCGATGTCATATCGGTCATGCGTATACGGAAAAGGATCTTGTTGTAAAACAGAACGAAAAACTTGAATCAACTTTATGGATGGCTCTTAGGATAATGGAGGAACGAAGAAATTTGCTAATGAAAATGGAGAACGATTCTAACAGCAGAGGTTTATCAAAAGGGGCTGCTACTCACAAAAAGAAAAAAGAAGAGATTCAGATACATGTTGACAACTTAAAGGAAATCTTGTTCGCGACCCAAAAAAATGTCTAATGGATAAGTCAATCAACCGAAGAAATTTCCCTTGGGAATTTATTGCTAAACAGAGAACGCAATACGGCATTTTAAGCCGGTTAAACATCGTCATGAATGTCTTGACGATGCGATTCAATCGCTGGACAACTTGTTGTAAACCGGAGACCTTTCGGAGACTCCTTAATGTATTTTATGTTCCAATAGTGTGATATCTTATCATCCGTTGGTAAAACTGACTTGAGAAAGGACCCAAACGTATGGCAAGCTGTCTCTTAGTGATAAAAAAGGCTGCTTAAGAAAGAAACGAGTACAGCTGGTGTAAAATGCGGAAAAACCTCTCCCTCGTTCCATTAATGCAATCCGTTTAGAAAGGCATTTGATTTTCCGCTCATTTGGGCAAACAGCTTCTTCATATTAAAACCACATCGACTATGAAGGTGAAAGAACTAAAAGGCTGTCAAGTTTGCACCGAAAAGTGCCAACATTCTTCAAGGCTTTAAGCGAGCATGCTAAGATGCTAGGGAAAATTTAAAACAAAATTCAAAACCATATTCAATGAGGAAATTAAAAATCGGTATCATTGATCTTGTCAGCAAAGGACCTACTAATACCTTATGGGCGAAGATCATGCATGCAAACCTCGCCAGTATCATGCCTCAAATTGTAGCAGCATGGTGTGAACGAAAGGGACATAGTGTAACATTTCTATGCTATACAGGCCGCGAAGAACTAAATAAAGAATTACCTGATAATGTCGATCTGGTTTTTATTTGCGCGTTTTCACAGGCGGCTTTTCTTGCGTATGCAGTGAGCAACTATTTCAGAAGTAAAGGCTCTGTAACTGTTTTAGGGGGTCCACATGCTCGTTGCTATCCGGATGACTCCATCAAGTATTTCGACTACGTACTTGGCATTACACATGAATCAACGATAACAAATCTTCTGAGTAATTTTCAACAGCAACGTCCCGTTGGAGTGCATCTCTTCGAAAAAAAACAACCCATTGAATTCCCGAGTATGCAGGAGAGATGGAGGTTTATTGAGCCAACTCTTCAAAAGGCACCTTTTGTGAAGTTCATTCCAATGCTCGCGAGTGTTGGCTGTCCCTATACTTGTTCTTTCTGCATTGACGCAACGATACCATATCAGCAGGTCGGCTTCGACGCGATGAAGGAAGATCTTCGCTTTCTTCTCACAAAAGTCAAGAGGCCAATGGTGGCTTGGCACGATCCGAATTTCGGAGTCCGATTTAAAGAAAATATGGAGGTTATTTCATCGGTAGCGCCTCCGGGAAGTTTTCACTTTCTCGC
>CBQWHS010000540.1:0-3846 GCA_967728665.1 uncultured Chryseosolibacter sp.
ATGGGTATCCACGTAGGTTGCGTCATCACATTTGAAGACGAACTCATTGAAATGAACAAACGCTGGCTGGTTGGCCGGGCCCTTGATAACCGGATGGGTGGATACATGGTTGCAGAGGTTGCGAGGCGCTTAAATGAGAATAAAAAGAAACTGCCATTCGGTTTGTATATAGTTAATGCAGTGCAGGAGGAAATCGGCCTTCGCGGGGCTGAAATGATTTCTCGCAGGCTAAAGCCAGATTTGGCGATTTGTACGGATGTAACCCACGATACACAATCTCCGATGTACAATAAGAAGGAAAGCGGTAATCTGAAGTGTGGAAATGGACCCGTTTTGTGCTATGGGCCTGCTGTTCAGAACAACGTCTTGAAGATGGTTTTAGACACGGCACAAAAGCGTAAAATACCCTTTCAACGTCAGGCGGTTTCAAGGTCAACAGGCACTGATACTGACTCATTTGCCTACTCTGCGGAAGGAGTTGCTTCCGCACTTATTTCATTGCCGCTTAAATACATGCACACTACAGTGGAAATGGTACATAAAGAAGACGTTGAAAACGTCATAAATCTCATATACGAGTTCCTGTTGCAGCTTAAACCCGGTCATGATTTCCGGTATATTAAATAATTATTAATTCAAATCTTACATTAATAAGGTTCACACCAGTATAGGTTTCCTGCTAGCAAGCGGGGAACCTATTTTTGTATCAACAATTGGGACAAACAACACACATAAGCAATTGAGATATGAAAAAAATTAAAACACTTCTGATGGCAGCTGCACTGATTACAGTGAACGCCATGGCCCAGGAAAGACCGATGCACGAAGTCTATTCAATGATGGTTTTTAATTTCACGAAATACGTGCAATGGCCTGATCATACCGCAACGGGAGAATTTGTAATCGGAGTGGTTGGTAATTCTGACGTTTTTAATACCCTGAATACATGGTATGGTGGCAAGCCCCGCGGCTCTAAGACTTATGTGATCAAGAAGTTTAACAATGCTTCGGAAGTTACAGATTGCCATGTAGTATTTATCGACAAGTCCAGAAGTGGAGAATTCGAATCCATCAATGGCAAAGTGAAAGGAAAAGGAACCTTGATAATTACAGATAAGAATGGTCTTGGTGAAAAAGGTAGTGGTATCAATTTCAAGACTATTGATAACAAATTGAAATTTGAATTGAACCAGAAAGCGTTGGAAGCTTCTAACCTGAAGGTGTCCGGTGCTCTTTCTTCAATGGCGATATTGATTTAATGGGTTGTTTGGAAGCCTCATCCCCGGCTTCTGTCGGGGTGGGGTTTTTTCCATTTAATTTGTAGATTGGCGATAACCTTTAACCTTGATCTACCATGAAGAGAACATTCTTTACGTTGACCCTCACATTTTTCGTAGGAATTCTTGTACAAGCACAAGAGCGTCCTACCCATGAGATTCACGCTGCCATGGTCTACAACTTCATTAAATACATCCAATGGCCAAACGAAACTGAAGCTGGTGAGTTTGTTATTGGTGTAATCGGTGACGACAATCTTTTTAACACTCTTAAAGAACGCTATGATGGCAAACCAAAAGGTGTTAAGAAGTACGTTATTAAAAAGCTATCAGATGGTGCAGAAAGTGCAACCTGCCAGGTTGTATATGTAGGCAAGTCTAAGAATAGAGAATTCGAATCCGTTAAAACGAACACTTCCGGAAAATCGGTCTTGACTATTACTGATAGTAATGGACTTGGACAGAAAGGAAGCTGTATCAATTTTAAAGTAATCGATGGTAAGTTAAAGTTTGAGCTGAATCAGGCAACGGTTAATTCCTCCAATCTTAAAGTTTCAACTCAGCTTAGCAGTATGGCGATACTGATTTAGTAGAACCGAATTTTACTCTTCTCCTCTCTCGAAGAGAATGTGTATTTCGTGAAAAAGTTGGTGTATGTATAATGTAGGGATGTTCAAGGAACTATTGGAAAGCTCCGATGACATAATCATTGTAACGGATAAAGAATTTAAGATCCGTTATATTTCTCCGTCCGTTTCTCGGTCTTTTAAACTTGAACCGAATGATCTTTTGGGTATGAACGCTTTTGCGTTTGTTGATCCCCCGAAAGTTCAAGTTTGGAAAGATTGTATTCACAATAATTCTTCAACACCGATCAAAGAAGAAATACTTCTGGAAATTAAGAAGGGCCACAAGTGTTATTATGACGTCGAGGTTTCCGGTTTGTCTGATCTTCATAGCCCAGGATTAGTAATTAAGCTTCATGATATTTCAGAAAAGAAGTTGAGGGAGAAAGATCTTGTGAGGTCAAACAAGCAACTTGATCAAGTCATCTATAAAACTACACACGATTTACAAGCTCCATTGAAGTCGGCATTAGGCTTGATTAAATTGGCTGAACAGGCGCCTTCAGAGAGCGAAAAGTACCTTTCACTCATCAAGAAGAGTTTAAACAAACTTGATGGCTTTATTGAGGAGATGAATGACTTCTTCCGAAACGATAAGCTGGCGATCCAGCGTGAGCAGATCAATATTGCTACAATGTTGAATGAGGAGGTAAGCAATCTGAAAGGTCTCTATGAAGAAAACCGGTTGATCGTGAAATGTGAAGTGAATTCGACAAGCGAATTGTACTCAGACAATATTCGGGTGCGAACTATCGTTGGAAATATATTATCGAATGCAATCAAGTATTTCGATCCTAAGAAACAGGAACCGTTTATCAACATCGCTGTCGACACAAACGATGAACGTTGCGAAATCAGATTTACGGATAATGGAATAGGAATCGAGGAACAATACAAAGAAAAAATTTTCGATATCTTTTTCAGAGGTACAACGC
The DNA here is from genome assembly GCA_967728665.1 of uncultured Chryseosolibacter sp. Taxonomy (GTDB): domain Bacteria; phylum Bacteroidota; class Bacteroidia; order Cytophagales; family Cyclobacteriaceae; genus Chryseosolibacter. The sequence continues at coordinate 2,839 of CBQWHS010000540.1, forward strand.
AGTCGCACGGAACTGGATTGGGATTATTTATTGTTAAGGATACAATAGAACGCTTAAAAGGAACGATCGAAGTTAATTCAAGAATGGGAGTCGGTTCAGAATTTATCATCCGAATTCCAAATCAATTATATCAGCCGCTCGCGGTAGCGTAAGGCACACGCACAGAGTCGCAGAGTTTTTATAGAGAGGGTCTTTTCTCTGTGGTTTCTGTGCGTTCTTTTTCATCGTCAAAAATCAAAATGGATTCATCGATTATCTTTATGGTCAATTTTTTTTCCGATGACCATTTTTACAGATCAATGCGGTAACAACATCCAACTGAATACGCCTCCCCGGCGAATAATTTCACTTGTTCCTTCACAAACAGAATTATTGTTTGATTTGGAATTGGCAGATCAAGTTGTTGGCATTACAAAATTTTGTGTTCATCCATTGCATTGGCGACATGCAAAGACTGTAGTGGGAGGAACAAAACAATTTGACTTTAACGTGATTGATGAATTGCAGCCCGACCTGATTATTGGCAACAAAGAAGAGAACTATCAAGAAGGAATTGAAATTCTCCAAAGATCTTATCCAGTTTGGTTGAGTGACATTTTTAATTTGACTGATGCCCTCGATATGATAGCGCAAATAGGCGCGATATCCAACAGATCGACTGAAGCTTCGAAGATTTCATTCGACATCACCGCACACTTTAGTCGCGTAACACGACACCCGCAAAAAAGGGTTTTGTATTTGATTTGGCGAAAACCATGGATGGCCGCCGGGCGAAATACATTTATTCATTCGATGCTTGAAACGATTGGTCTATCGAACGCGACTGACAAAACGAGGTATCCCGAATTGACGGTGGAAGAAATGCAGAAGTTAGACCCCGAATTGATCCTGTTGTCATCGGAACCATTTCCATTTCGTGAAAAGAATATCGATGAATTGCAACGACTAATTCCCAATGCTAAAATACTATTGGTTGATGGCGAAATGTTTTCCTGGTATGGCAGCCGG
>CBQWHS010000541.1:0-3846 GCA_967728665.1 uncultured Chryseosolibacter sp.
TCCAACTTGCCAGCAGTCAGAAACCTTATTTTTCTGTAGACGGTTCTGTGCGATGCCGGAATATCGCGCTTGCCTGATAAATCGCCTCTCGCATCGAAGCCTCGCTGGCTTGATTTTTACCAGCGATTGAATACGCTGTTCCGTGATCAGGTGACGTACGAACGACCGACAAGCCCGCAGTGAAATTCACGCCAGTGTCAAAGGTGATCGTTTTAAAAGGTATAAGCCCCTGGTCATGGTACATGGCAAGGATTGCATCATATTTTTGATACTGTGCAGTTCCAAAAAATCCATCCGGAGGGAATGGGCCGAATACCAGTTTACCTTTATTCCGAAAATCATTCACAACGGGTTTGATGATTTGATCGTCCTCTGATCCAATCAAGCCATTGTCGCCGGCGTGAGGATTAAGTCCGAGCACAGCGATCTTAGGCTTTGCAATGGAAAAATCCTTTCGCAGTGATGCCTCCATCAACATAAGCTTGGAAGCAATTTTTTCTTTTGTTATTTGTGAAGCAACATTTGCGAGTGCGACATGCTCGGTAACTAAACCGATGCGAAGTGTCTCACTAACCATGAACATCAAACTATCCGTGCTGCCGAAATACTTCGTTAAAAATTCAGTGTGGCCAGTAAATGGAAATTCATCGCTATGAACAGTTTGCTTGTCAATAGGACCTGTTACGATCGCATCCAGATTGCCTTCCTTCAAATCTTCGCATGCCTGCCTTAACGCGGCTAGTGCAGCTTTGCCTGTCTCGCGCGATGCTTTCCCTGGTGTGAGTTCAAGTGAATCATCCCAACAATTTACGACGTTCACACTCTTTGGTGCGAATTGGCCTTTTCCTCTCACCTGGCTGAAGTTAAACTCTTCGATGTTCAACAATTTCTTATAAGAAGAAATCACTTTGCCTGATCCGTACACAACAGGTGTGATGAGCGCCAGAATCCGATGATCAGCAAGTGCCTTAATGGTCACTTCCGGACCAATTCCATTGATATCTCCAATTGTGATTCCAATTCTTGGTTTGGTTTGGCTCATGCGTTTTTGATTCTTCGCGAATTAACGAAATATATTTTACAAATGAACCTGTTCGCTTCCTGAGTCTGATCAGCAGAATTACAATTCGTTCGCTCATCAACTAAATTTATTCGCCGTCATAAATTAAATCACTACGACAACAGCCAAACAAAAATTATCAGACTTACCTTTCGGGAATGAGCAAACAAAACAGACACTCAATCAAGTCTGAAAAAGTACGACCGAAAAAATCTTTAGGTCAACATTTTCTTCACGATCAGCGTACGGCGGAAAAAATCGTGGACAGCCTTCAGCTATCGATGCCTCAACCCATGAATGTTCTGGAGATCGGTCCGGGAATGGGAGTGCTGACGAAATTTCTTATTGCTAAGAATCAGATTTCACTTACGGTAAATGAAATTGATCGAGACTCAGTTGCATATTTAAAAAAGCATTATTCAAGCCTTGACGGTCGGATCATTGAGGGAGATTTTCTGCAGCTTGACCTTCAACAAGTCTTCACGCAACCGTTTGCCATCATTGGAAATTTTCCTTACAATATTTCCTCACAAATATTTTTCAAAGTTCTTGAAAATAAAGATTACGTGACTCAGGTCGTTTGCATGTTACAGAAAGAAGTTGCTGATCGAATCGCATCAAAACATGGCAACAAAACTTACGGCATTCTAAGTGTTTTGCTTCAGGCATACTATGATATTCAACATCTTTTTAAAGTGGCGCCCGGAGTTTTTACACCGCCACCGAAGGTAATGTCGGCAGTCATTCGATTAATCCGAAACCAGCGGAGCGAATTGGGTTGTAATGAAGCACTGTTCGTTCAGGTAGTGAAGCAGGGATTCAATAACAGACGCAAGACATTGCGCAACGCGTTAAAAAATCTAAATTTGGCCGCAGAAGTGTCATCACTTTCGTTGTTTGACAAACGTGCTGAACAACTTTCTGTTGATGATTTTATTTCACTCACCCGGTTAATTGAAGAAAGCCGTGCAGGAACCACTAGTTGAATTTGAATTAACGAAGGAATTCCGGGATCGATTCCAGGAAGCATTGGACAAGCGTGACTCCGATTTTATTCGCGAAAGTCTGAGCGGTGTAAAAGCCGAGGACATAACTTCTTTACTATACGAATTCAACTCAGAAGAATCTAAATACGTGATGGACCTTCTGCCCATTGAATTACAGGCGGAGATAGTTAATGACCTGGATTCCGACACTCGGAAAAAATACCTGACGATCTATCAACCGGCCGAGATTGCAGTTTTCCTAAATCAGCTTGCTTCAGATGATACGGCAGATATTCTTCATGAACTCCCTGTGAAGGAACGTGAGGAAGTATTGTCTGGCCTTGATACAGAATTAAGAAATCAGGTAACGGACCTTTTGCGCTACGAAGCAAACGTAGCTGGAGGATTAATGGCAAAAGAGTTGATCAAGGCTCGCGTTCACTGGACCGTCGTACAATGTGTTGAAGAGATTCGAAAACAAGCTGAGAACGTATCGAAGTTCTACGCGGTTTATGTAGTTGATGATCACGACAAGCTTATTGGCAGAGCCGCGCTTCAGGATTTAATTATTTCGGATGCCCGAACTATCGTGGGCGATATTTGTGAGAAGGATATCCTCTCCGTTGAAACTTACCTGGAGGATTGGGAAGTAGCAGAGATGATGAAGAAGTACGACTTGGAATCTGTTCCAGTTGTCAATGTTCAAGGTCAACTTGTCGGAAGGATCACCATCGATGACGTTGTGGATGTGATCACAGAACAAGCCGAAGAAGAACGTCAATTGATGTCTGGTATCAGCGAAAACATTGAAGAAGATGACAGTATTTGGAGAAACACCCGGGCGCGCTTGCCGTGGTTATTAATCGGAATTGTGGGTGGTTTGATGAATGCAAAGTTCATGGGGCTTTTCGAAGGCCAACTTGCTCGTGTTACGGCCATCGCATTTTTTACGCCGTTAATCCAGGCGACAGGTGGTAATGTTGGTATTCAATCTTCTTCACTTATTGTGCAAAGTCTTGCGAACCCGGATTTTGTTGATGATGGAATTTGGAAACGCTTAGTGAAAGTTTTTTTTGTTGCGATTTTAAATGGATTGTTTTTATCGACGTTGGTTCTGGGCGCAAATATTTTATTATTTGGAGAATACACGTTGTCCATCATAGTCTCAATAGCATTATTCAGCGTGGTTCTTTTCGCGTCATTTATTGGAACGATTACACCTCTGATTTTAAATCGATTTGGATTCAATCCAGCCCTTGCTGCGGGCCCATTCATCACCACGATTAATGATTTGGTGGGATTGACTCTGTATTTTTTAACTGTTCGCATTCTCCTATAAAAGATGAAAGGCAAATGTCTCATCATTGATGAAATGCATGAAAGCATTTTCAATATGCTCTCGGAAGTTGGATGGACGTACGACTATAAACCGAACATTACGCGGAGTGAAACAAGGCAAATACTGCCTGGCTATGATGGTCTAATCGTGCGCAGCAAAACATTTATCGACAAAGATTTATTGGGCGAGAATCCAACGTTGAAATTTATTGGCAGGGCAGGGGCCGGGGTCGATAATATTGATTTACGTTATGTTGAATCCAAAAATATTAAGGTGATTCACGCTGCAGAAGGCAACCGGGATGCAGTCGGGGAATTTACCGTAGGATTGCTTTTGAGTCTATTGCGAAACATACCTCGATCAAATGAAGAGGTAAAGAATTTTGTTTGGCAGCGCGAGCAAAATCGTGGTGAAGAATTGATGGGCAAGACTGTTTCAATTATTGGCTACGGAAATATGGG
>CBQWHS010000542.1:0-3844 GCA_967728665.1 uncultured Chryseosolibacter sp.
AATGCCGATTTCTTTTAATCTTCTGGACGAAATGGCGATTGCAGTGTTAGTCATATTGAAACATGCAATCAGCAACACGAGCACAGCCATCATTGTGGGCGCAATTACCGCTGCAGTCGGGCTACTATTATTTGTTTGAGCCCACGTGTCATTCTTCTGATCGCGTTGCGGCATGCCCACAAATGGTTCGATAACAAATTCTTGGATCTGAAAATCCTCCCGAACCTTGTTATTGTTTTCGCGATAAACCTGAATTTGATTTTGCACCACTTTAGCACGAGCGGGATCATTTACCTGTACAAAAAGTGTATTCCGACTCTTCCAGTCATCTTCCTTTAAATCTTTTGCCTCGTCGAAATAGTTTTCATAATGAGTATACGATTCAAAGTTGAAGCTTGAATTGGCAGGTTGAGTTTTGTATACGCCACCTACTTCAAGTTCTTTTGTCACACCACCCATCACTTGCGTCAGTTGTTTTCCAACTACATCGGTAGAATTGAAAAGTTTTATTGCTAATTGATCACTAAGAAAGACCTTGGACTTGTCTTTCATTGTCGATGGCTGTCCAGAAATAAATTCAAATGAAAACATATCAAAGAAATCCGGATCAGTATACGCCAGACGTCCGGCGAATAAATTGTCGCCCACTTTGAAATTTGAGTACGACAGCGAAAACCTCACAACTTTTTCTGCATCAGGAATGTTTTGGTTGATCGTTGCGCCCAGTGGAAGAGGAGAAAATCCATAGAGACGAGTTTTTCCTTCAAATTCCCGAACGGAGCTAACACGATAAATTTTTTCACGATTGGCGTGATTCGAATCGAACGTGGCATCGTATTCCCAATTAAAATAGGCAACAATGCAACAACCAATGCCGATGGCAAGACCCAAGACGTTGATGAAGATGAAAAGTCGATTTTTCATCATGCTCCGCCAGGTGATGAGAAGATAGTTTTTAATCATGAGGTGTATCTTAAAGAGGTTTGTTTGCTATTGGATGATCCTAAGACTTAAAAATAAGTGATCCGGTTGCACCAGGTAGCCAATAAATATGCCATTGAATGAAATCTTTAATTCAACCTGTTTTACGAGGCGCCATCATTTGTATTGTTCACATCCGAACACAAGGCTGAGCGATTTAAGCACTTATTACTTCACCACAACTGTCGCGTTGAACGCGATCAAAAACAAAAAAGAGGCAATCATTTCGGACTGCCTCTTAGAGAGATAGGGAAGTCAGGTTTTTTACTGACCGCCACAATCGACCTGACTTTCTATCCAGTGGTCTTAAATATGGAAATGTTCTTTGATGTTTTCAGTTACAACTTTACCGTCAAACAAGTTAACGATTCGGTGCGCATAGTTTGCGTCGTAAGGAGAGTGAGTAACCATTACGATGGTTGTTCCTTCTTCATTCAACTGAGAAAGAAGTTTCATTACTTCCTCACCGTTTGCAGAGTCAAGGTTACCAGTAGGTTCATCGGCAAGAATAACTTTAGGTTTCGCCACAATTGCGCGAGAGATCGCCACACGTTGCTGCTGACCACCTGATAACTGCTGAGGGAAGTGATTTCTCCTATGCATGATGTTCATACGCTCCAGCACTTCTTCAACGCGAGTTTTGCGCTCGGAAGCAGGCACCTTCATGTACAACAATGGAAGCTCAACGTTTTCAAACACCGTTAATTCATCAATCAGGTTAAAGCTCTGGAACACAAATCCGATTGATCCTTTGCGTAACTGTGCACGTTGACGTTCAGAATACTTTGCAACTTCGTGCTCACCGAAATAGTATTCGCCGTTCGAAGGGTTATCGAGAAGTCCGATGATGTTAAGTAATGTTGATTTACCACATCCTGACGGACCCATGATAGCAACAAACTCACCATCCTTAATTTCAAGGTTGATGTTGTTGAGGGCAGTTGTTTCTACTTCTTCAGTCGTGTAGACTTTCTCAAGGTTTTTTAATTTGATCATGGCGTTATTAATTTCAATTATTGTTAAGATGATAGTTTGGTTCTAAAAGTTGTATGGATAATACTTTAATTTACTAAAAAGGTTACGATCTTTTTTCAGCATTGTTTAGTCAAGTAGCAACACTTCATTGTTTCCAAAATTCTCGTACGATGAAGTGATGACTTTGTCGCCGGGCTTCAACCCTTCCAACACTTCGAAGTTCTCGGGATTCTTTCTGCCAAGTTTGACGTCACGTTTCACCGCACGGTTACCGCCATCTTCTAAAACAAATACCCAATTTCCACCGGTATCTTTGTAAAATCCTCCGACAGGCAAAAGTAACTCTTCTGATGATTGGCTCAATTGTATGCGAAGCCTAAGTGATTGCCCTCTTCTTATTCCCGGCGGAACATCGCCTACAAAGAGCATGTCAACATCAAATCTTCCACCGACGATCGTTGGATATACATAAGCGATCTTCAAATTATAATCTTTGTTGTTAAACGTTGTCGTTGCTGTTAAACCTTCGGCGATGCGTGGCAAATACAATTCATCAATGGGCACTCTGACTTTATAACTTCCGACCACGTCAACCTGGCCAAGACGTTGACCAATATTTACATTCTGTCCGGGATCAAGCTGTGGTCTTGACAATTGTCCATCCATCGGGGCGCGGATAATCAGGTTGTCAAGAATTCTTCCAACTCCTTCAAGACTCTGCGACATTTTCATTTCAGAATAATTCATCTGATTTAGTTGTCTTTGACGATCCAACGAATCGAGATGATAAACCTCATAGGTAATTCTTCTACGTTCGAGATTGTATTTGTAGTCAGCTTCCGTTTGTTCAAAATCCTGCTTAGAGATCAGCTTCTTTTCATAAAGTTGCTTTTGGCGTTTATATTTTGGTTCGAGAACGTCCAACATATTATCAATTAACGCCAGTGTTTGACGTTGAGTCAAATCGTTTTGTGTTATTCCTAAACGAGTTTCGCGAACACGGTTAATACTTTCATTCAACGCCGCTTCCTGCTGTAAGACAGTCAACTCGCGGTTAAGGTTGCTTAGCTCAAGAATTACATCACCTTTTTTTAACATTGCTCCGCTTTCTGCTACTACGCGTTTGATCGCTCCACCTTCTACGGCATCAAGATAAACTGTACGACTTGGCTCGATTATTCCGGTTTGGGGAATTGTTTCTTGAAAAATGCCACGCTGCACAGTCGACACGGTAATTTTTTCTTTGTCGATCTTTAACTTGTTACGTCTGTCGGCGAAAATAAATTGGTAACCCACGAACACGGTGAATAAAGCGATTCCACCGTAGGTCGCTATCCGTTTTAATGTCCACTTCTTTTTCTTGATTTGCTTATCCATTATCTGATTGTCTAATTGTCACCTGTTCGGTAAAAAATTTGGTTGGTTGTGATGACCGCATAACGCCAACGCCAACAAGCGTGCCAAGTGACTTTATACCATTCTTGACCCTTAAAACCCATCAGATTTTTAAATTCTCAGTTCACATGTGAACGCATATGTCCGCATGCGAACACGATATAATCGTGCAAATAGAGCGATTTCGCTGTTTTTGAAGCCTTGAACGATTTTTAACTTTCGGTATGCCCTTTGCCCACTAGCGGACATGTCGTTCCGAAAACGAAGCACTTTTACTAAACCTTAACGATCCAATGGCTGAAAACAAGCAAGGAAAAATTCTTATTGTAGATGATAACGAAGACTTACTGAAAGCTGCGAAGATGCACCTGAAGCGCTACTTTGCTCAAGTCGACATCGAAAAAAATCCAGAGGCCATTCCAGCACTAATGAATAACGAAGATTATGATGTTATTCTCCTGGACATGAATTTTACGAAAGATGTGAGCAGCGG
>CBQWHS010000543.1:0-3838 GCA_967728665.1 uncultured Chryseosolibacter sp.
AGCAGCGGATAAGTTTGATTAAGAACATCGTTAAGCAGCCCCGATGTCACCGTCTTTCCCATCATGTCAATCACAGAATATTCCACGTCCTGCCGTTGGTTCAAATTGAATATGATTTTGAGGTCACTGGTTTCAGGTTGTTCAAGATTGTATCCGTAAATCGAATAGGACTCCGTAATCTCCAATGTGTTTGGCGTGCCTGTGATAAAGAATTCAATGTTGTCCAGGTAAATATTGTTGCCGTTTTGATTCGTTGCCACAAACGCCAGACGCACCTGCGGCTGACCTGCAAATGAATTTAGATTGACCAGTACATTTTTTTTCCAGTCAGCCTCAGCTTTTGGTGTCCACGATGAACTACTTGGCGCAAAATCACCAAGCGAGATATCAGAAAATTCCGTGAAGGTGTTGCCGCAATCTGTTGATGAATAAAGTTTGAGAATCTCCAGCCTGCTTCCGCGAAGAGCATATGACAAATCGAAAACAACACTTGCAGTTATGGCGTTTGAAAAGTCGAGCACAGGAGTTACCAGCCAGCTTGTAGTTCCAATATTTGTATTCGTAAAACTTTGAAATGACAGTGACGTTTTAAAATTAGTTTGCGCTTCTGTCCACTTTGTTGTTGTTCCTGCTGGATTTGTGATCACCCACTGGTCTGCGTAAGGACTATCAAAATTTTGTCGTAATGGAATCTTGTCGGAGGCATTATTCACAACGATAGAAAATGTATTGGTATTATTGGCCGGCGTGGGATCGGTTGCTCCATTGGGTTCGGCAAGCGTAACAACAATGGAATTTGTTCCGGCATTCAACGTGATCACGGGCAGGGAAACAGTTATCTCAGCGCCAGACAAAACATTGACATTTGTTACCGGATAAGTCTGGATACTTCCTCCATTAATCGAATAATTTACCTTGAAATTTGTAATTGTGACTGTCCCAACATTTTGAATTACAAGTTGAGGTGTGATGTTACCATCGCATACAATCAATGAAGGACTCTTGAGTTGTTGTAGGCTTATGTCTTCAAGTTTATTTGTGAAGATCGAGACATTGTCGAGGTATAAGTTGTTTCCCCAATCGTTGATGCCAACGAAAGCAAGCTGCACAAACTTTTCACCAAGGAACTGGTTAAGATTTACGATTTCCCGTCTCCATTGCGTCTGATCCTTTGGAGTGAAGAATGAGGTTGATGATGGGACGGTCGCCAATGAGGTGCCTGATTTATCATAAATCGTAGTACCGGATGTTAATGGTTGGCAATTTCTCAGCACAATAACTTTAAATGCGTCATTGGAGCCCTGGTAGGTAGCATTCGCCACGTCAAACATAAGTGAGGCAACCGGAGAAGTGGATAGATCAAACACGGGCGTTACTAACGCATCTAGCTCCCCAAAACTATCTTCATAGTCAAAAAAGTTTAACAGCGCAGCTTTGTTATCGGCAACGTCCCGTGGCGCTGTTGCAAGTTTCCAGGTGATCTTTTGATCTGGATTTTGGATTGTCCAGTTTGGTGGAATTGAATTGAATGTCTCGGTGAACGGCACGGAAATAAATTGAGGGGTGAGGGTCGCTATTGTCTGCGAGTTTGTATACACGTTGCTGTCTGTAACACCGTTGGTTTGAATGATCTGAAATGTGAACTGATTTGATCCGGATACAACATTTACAGGAGTGAATGAAACAACAAGCGTCTGCAGGTATCCAAGATTTGGGGTGATCGTTTTTGTTTCAGTTACAGCACCATTCACGCTAAGTTGAATCTGTGAGTTTGCAACCTGGTTGGTGCCATAATTTTTTATTTCCACTTGCGGAATGATTGGATTGGAACACGATGAAGTTTCGGGTGAAATGATTTGAGTGAACCCAAGATCGTTCGGAACAGGCGTTGGATTTTGCAAGCCAGGCGAAGTCAAAAGACTGACTCTACGCGGACTACTTTCGATAATGGTTTCCATCCTGCTCACCTGATCCTTGGTGAAAATGTTCATACACACATCATCCGTGTAGTCCAGGTAGTTTTGAAACATTTTGGCAGTCGTGCAATTGTCAGTGGCGGGATGGGTGGGACAATTATTTGTACTCCCAGCCTGATTTGGAGTGTCGTTGATATAATCGCTTCCAGTGCAGGCACCTGAATCATCTCCCCAAATGTGATTCAATCCGAAAAAATGTCCCATTTCATGCGTAAGCGTTCTTCCTAAATTATAGTCAGGATCGAGAACAAAGTTTCCATCGGCCGCAGAGCCAAATGATTTATACCAGACGATAATTCCATCGGTTTCAGCATTGTTCGAAGCGTTCTCCAACCCGGGAAGATTTGATACTGGAAACTGTGTGATGCCCAGAAAGTCTGTGATGTTGCAAACCCAGATGTTTAAATATTTTTCTGAAGGCCAATAGCTTTGAGATTTCAATTCGTAATTATCGCGGGAAGTCCAGGAACTTCTGCCACCGTTTACTCTCACAATTCCCGTTGTTGCGAGCCCTTCCGGATCTTGTCGCGCCAACACAAATTGAATGTTCATGTTGCCAGCCACGGGCGCAAAGTCGGAAGGTGTTTTCGATGCATCCGCATTTAGCCTGTTGAAGTCATTATTCAAGACTTTCATCTGGGAAATGATCTGTGCATCGGGAATGTTCGTCCCCGAACCCAAAGATTCGCCATTGTGAATAATGTGTATCACCACGGGAACACTGTACGGCCCGGCTTCAGTCCTCGACGTACGACCACTCTGGCGTTTCAGCATCTGATTACTTATCCAATTCTCAAACTGGATTTTGAAATCAGGCTGGCCCGAATGAAGAATTTTATTGTATTCAACGGAACCGCATCGGTCTTGGGCAAAGGAATGCTGTGATAGAACAAGTGATCCGGAAAGCAGAACAAAACAAATAAACTTTCTGATCACTATTGAAAGGTTGAATCTTGATTTACCAACGCAATATACCAACGTTAAAGTATTTCAATCGGCATTATTACCCTGGAGACCTAAAAACAATTGATTATGAAATTGGGGTAAGATTAACGACCTGAACGGATCGGATTTCAGGAACGTCGCGTTTAATGGCCGCTTCAACGCCAGCTTTGAACGTCATGGTGGACATGCTGCAATTTCCGCATGCGCCAACAAACTCTAATGTCACAACACCATCATCTGAGACGTTACTAACGACCACATCTCCACCATCCGCCTTCAGGTAGGGACGAATAGAGTTCAATGAACTTTCAATTTTCTGACTGATTTCTTCTAAGCTGATGTTTGCGTTCATGAAATGTTTTTCTGTTGAGAAACAGAGTTATTGTAAAGTTAATACTTCTTCCGCAGCTTTTAAAGTGTTACCTCACTTCCGTTACCATCGTTGGCGTTGTTGCATTTCGGATGGCAATTTGTCGCGCAAGCGTATTTGCTAAATCCTTGAACGCCTCACTCGTCACACCTTCCTTCAAAACAGCTGGCAAACCGCTGTCACCACTTTCGCGGATTCCCTGCACTAACGGAATCTGGCCCAGGAAAGGAACATTATGTTTCTCTGCTAAGTTCTTTCCGCCATCTTTTCCGAAGATGAAATATTTGTTTCCAGGCAATTCTTCCGGGGTGAAATAGGCCATGTTTTCAACTACACCCAAAATCGGAACATTGATCTGGGGTTGCTTGAACATGGTAAGTCCTTTGTTGGCATCGGCAATGGCCACCTTCTGAGGAGTAGTAACGATCACGGCTCCAGTCACGGGAACAGTTTGAACCAATGTCAAATGAATGTCGCTGGTTCCGGGAGGCAAATCAATGAGAAGGTAATCAAGGTTGCCCCATTCTGCATCGCCAATAAATTGCTT
>CBQWHS010000544.1:0-3837 GCA_967728665.1 uncultured Chryseosolibacter sp.
TGTTCAAATAGAACTTGGTATACTTCTCCATTGAAATGATTGGAAAGTATTCATGTGTTTTGCCATATGCTTTGTGGTCCACAAAACCTTTCGTTTCCAAAATCCGCACAATAGTCGAAATAGTATTGTATGCTGGCTTGGGATCAGACATTTGTTCGACGATGTCCTTAACAAACGCTTTCTTTAATTTCCACAATATCTGCATCACCTGGTCTTCGGCCCTGGTGAGTTCCTTAAAATCGCTCATGACTATCTATTTAGGTATGAAACTAAAACTATAGTTATTAAAAAGCAAATGATAGTTGAAAAAAATATTTAGCGCTTCATATTTCGAAGCAGCAGGATGGAAGTTTTCTTTTGCCTCCATTCAGATAGGAGGGAGTCAGGAACCTGGGCAGTGAAGTTTAACGCCCCCAGCATTACATCCATATCTCCATCTTCATCAATATCGGCTTGCTCCATGGTGAGCCATCGTGCTGAAGAAGCAAGCGCTGTCTTGAAGGGAACAAATTTTCCATTGTCATTTCGGAAAAATAAAAAACCATTCTCTGGATGTTTTTTGAAATCGGGAAAAAATGAGATCGCGGTAACATCCAAATCTCCGTCACCATCGTAATCGCCTGCCATTGCTTCGGAGGCTCCATACATCGGATGGAACCAATGTTCATTAAAGTTATTCTGGCCATCATTCAAAAAAATCCTGACACCATGATACGGTTTGAACACAGACGAATAATCTGCGTTATCTCCGTTCGTATAGAGAATATCGAAATGGCCATCCTTGTTGAAATCATATGTGTGAAAGAAACTCGATCCATATACGGGAGGAAACCGGAGCAATATCTTAGGTAAAAATTTAAAATTTCCCTGGTTCTCCATCAAGACGATTTGTTCATCGCCTTGTGTGATAAGTGCAAGAATATCTTTCAATCCATCGCCATCGAAATCTTTTACAATTGTTTTTCGACTTCCCGGAAGGAAACTTAATGTATGTTTTTTGTATGAGTCTCCTTTTCGTTCATATGCGAATAAGCCTCCCGTATAGTTTCCGAACGCACAAACGACAATGTCTTTCCTGTTGTCGTCATTTAAATCTTCGTATTGAATATCCACCGGACGTTTAATCGAATCAAACAAAACGTATTGTGTTCGGTCTTTAAAAGTAAGATTGACAACACGCCCAATAGGCTGATCATTGGGATCCATAATTCCGAGATTCGAAATCAGGGCTTCATCTTTATTATAGAAAATAATGGACGATGGCGGGCTATATAATTTAAATGAATCCTCTACAATAAAGTTTGAATTGGCCCGATACAGTTTCGATAATCTTGATCCGAAGAAGATTTTTTTATTGATGCTGTCGTACCTGACAAAGGTTAATAATGGATTATCCTTTGTTGGAAGTCGAATTGATGAAACTTGAAATTGTTCTTGTTCAGCAATCTCTGTGTCCGGTGGCAGCGGCAATGAGTCGGGAGCATTCTTGATGTAGAAATCTTTAATGAGCGTCCACTGCTCTTCAGTCACCATGGGTGTCGAAGGGATGGTTGTCAGTACTTCGCTCATATCATTTTCACTTACAGATTGAAGCAGTTCAGTTTCAATCCCCATGCGAAATGCCATTTGTGGCAACACACCTTTCTCCCAGGTCTTTTTGTCGAGTAAAGAGGGCTCAGGATAGATATGACATCCAGCGCAATATTGTTTCGCCAGGCCTTCACTCCTCATTTCAGAAGTCTCACAAGACTGAATTCCTGCAGCCGTGGTGATTGCAAGCAATACAGCGAAGAGAAATTTCATTTGGAGTTAGAAAGAATTGGTAAAGCAATAAGCGAGAATGTTTGAGCCCATTCTCAAAGCTTGCTGACGTTTCTCTTCGGGATCATTATGAATCCGCTGATCTTCCCATCCATTCCCGAGGTCACATTCGTATGAATAAAAAACAACCAGCCTTCCCTGATAAATCAAACCAAATCCCTGCGCTGGTTTTCCATCGTGCTCATGGATCTTTGGAAGACCTTTCGGGAATTTGAATTTTTGGTTATAGATCGGATGATTAAACGGAAGTTCGACAAGTTCCAGTTCAGGAAACACTTTTTTTAATTCAAGGCGAATAAATTTATCGAGGCCATAATTATCATCAATGTGCAAAAATCCACCGCCTGTTAAATATTTGCGTAAGTTGGCGGCTTCATTTTCGGTGAACACAACATTTCCATGTCCTGTCATATATAAGTAAGGATAGAGAAACAAATCCGTGCTCGATACCTCAACAATATCTTCTTCAGGAGCGATATTCGTTCCCAACTCTTGATTGCAAAATTTAATTAAGTTCGGAAGGGCGGTCTTATTTGCATACCAATCGCCACCGCCATTATATTTCAGTTTAGCAATCTTCACCAGAGCCTGGCTAAAACCTTGACTAAAAGCTCCAAAAAACAGCAAAATCACGATTAAACGCACGTACTTGGTTACCATATACCTGTTATTGAGAACTTAAAAATGTAAAATATTTTGCTTTGTGGTTAAACCATTAAAAAAATACACCATCTAACCAGCATATTTGAAACAAACGAACATATATGAAAACCAACATGCTTTTGAAAAGCACCTCCTACTTGATCAACGCTGCGGTGGCACTCATTTCGTCTTGTAAAGATGAAGAACGAATTACCGCTAAAGACACGCAAGACATTACAGAAGAAGCAGAGACGGACACTTATTTCCAGGACATGGACGACATGGCCGGAGTGGCTGTAAGCTCAGATGCTGCAACTGCTGGAGGTCGCGTGGCTTCGGGTGCCCGCTCCATCACTGTTAACGATGACCGTTTTAAATGTACCGGAATCGTAGTCACAATAGAACCTGCATCTAACTCAACTGTTGATGTTCCAAAAGGAAAAATCACTGTGGACTTTGGGACAACGGGCTGCACTGACCTTCGTGGAAACGTGAGAACAGGTAAATTATTTTTCACTTATAATGGTAAACGTTTCCAACCAGGCTCCACTGTCATTACAACGAGTGAAAATTACACCATCAACGGAATTAAGCTTGGTGGCACACGCACGTTGACAAACGTTTCTACCAGCACAAGCGATGCACCGAAATTTAACATCGTGCTGACGGGCGGAACGGCAACTTTTGAAGACGGAACTTCAGCAACTCGTGAATCAAACATCACTACACAATGGATTCGCGCAACTAATCCGTTAGAGGACAAATTAATTATCGATCAGTCCAGCGTTGCATCGGGCAACACTCGGGGAGGCAGAGCCTACCAGGTATCACTCCTGAAACAGCTTGAATTCAAGCGTGCCTGCGGAGTTGCCGTCAGCGGAATTAAGAAATATGTAATCGATGGAACGAAAGAAATCACAATCGATTATGGTGATGGCACCTGCGATAAAAGCATCACAATCACTGTGAATGGCATAACAAGAAGCATTACAGTCAGATAAATTAACACAGTTTAAATTGAAAGAAGAGGCCAGTTACACGGCCTCTTTTTTTTGTTTACGATTGAAACGGAATTCCAAACTATTGCCATAAAATGCAAAAGGATTGATTTATTTTAGCGTTTAAATAATGATTGGCTCAGCCTTATGAAACAGTATCACGATTTACTCAAACACATACTTGACAAAGGTTGTGAAAAAACCGATCGAACGGGTACCGGCACACGGTCTGTCTTTGGTTATCAATTGCGTTTCGATTTGGCCGATGGCTTCCCTCTTGTGACTACCAAAAAATTGCATCTGAAATCGATTATTTATGAATTGCTCTGGTTTTTGAATGGAGACACCAACATCAAATATCTAAAAGACCATGGAG
>CBQWHS010000545.1:0-3833 GCA_967728665.1 uncultured Chryseosolibacter sp.
ATGAACACCGCGACCACCATAAAGATGTAGACGTTCTGT
This sequence comes from uncultured Chryseosolibacter sp., assembly GCA_967728665.1. Lineage (GTDB taxonomy): Bacteria > Bacteroidota > Bacteroidia > Cytophagales > Cyclobacteriaceae > Chryseosolibacter. Next base: position 40 of record CBQWHS010000545.1, read on the forward strand.
GCATTTCCGTGGCCGGGAATATCAGCAAGAAAATTAGAGTAGAGATGAACCTTCGCGAGCGGTTGCAACACGAAGCCAACTTTCAGTACGGATTCATTTTTCTTATAAATCGTCTGCATCTTTTTTTCGAGATCTTCAATGGCTGATTTCGATTGCTGAACCTTGTCGTTCAATTTGAGATAAGTAAAGAAGTTGAAGTTATCCCACACGTTATTCCTGAGATCTTTATTCGTTCGTGCCAGGAAACGCATCGGTTGAACAAAGTCAAACTGCAAATGAGAGTTGTGAGGAACGTTTGCTATCACTCCCGTCACCGTGAAGTCCTCTTTATTGTTTTTACGAATTATTTTTTCGAGCACGTCTGTGCTGCCGAAATATTTCATTGCCATCGCTTCCGATATCACGATTCCTTCAGGGTTTTGAAGAGCCTTGTCTTTGTCACCTTTGATAAACGGAAAGTTGAACACTCGGAAGAAATTTGAGTCGGCATAGAGGATCCCCTTCTCTTCAAACCTATTGTCACCAACCTGAACAAGATCACGATTGAGTTCTGATATGCGCACGGCTTCATCCACTTCGGGAAGTTCGTTCTTAAAAGCCAAGGCCAGTGGCGCAGAGGACACAGCGGCATGCACCTTCAACTCAGGCAATGTTGCCGTGATCCTGTACATACGCTCGTAGTCTTTATGAAACTTGTCGTAGCTCAATTCATCATTCACCCACATGCCGATGAGCGCTGTGCAGCTGATTCCCAGCGCAAGGCCGAAAATATTTATAAAAGAAAAGCCCTTCTGACGGAGGAGATTTCGAATTGCGACTTTGATGTAATTACGGATCATATAATAGGTCAGTTTGTTTGGCTAAGACGACTTAATTTACCAGAATGTTGCACCGGCTGCAAGATAAACAGGTCTCCGAAGGGTTTGTACTTTATTGACTATGACGTTTCAATTCAATTTGTACTTTATTGGCATTTTAAAGCACATTTCCTGAGGCTCACCATTAATCATGGGAGCGTTTCTGAATTTTGTCAGTCGAATAATTCTCATATACTCCTTTTGTCACTATTTATATTTATGCCTTCAGCCCACACTCGGCCGTCTGAATGCGAATGGATTTTAAAGTCTTTCTTATTCGTACTTTAATGATTCAACAGGATTCGTTCGTGCAGTCTTCAAGGAATGAAATGCTACTGTCAGGAACGCGAACACCATAGCAAGAATCGTCACGATCGCGAACATCAGATAATTCAGCGGAGCCTGATATGCGAAATTTCCCACCCACTGATTGATCGTGTAGTAGGCAGCGGGCACCACCAGGATAGCAGCGATAATCACGAGATACATCACATCCTTGTAAAGCAAATAAATAATTCGCGGCACTGATGCGCCGTGAACCTTACGGATGCCAATCTCCTTCGTGCGTTGTGATGCGCTAAATGCTGACAACCCAAGCAGCCCCAACAGTGAAATGAAAATACACACGTAAGAGAGCGCGGTCACCAGCTTATACTGCGTTTCGTCCGATTTGTATTGCTCGTTAAAGCGCTCATCGAGAAAAAAGTATTCGTATGGATGATTTGGGTCATAACCCGTCCATTTTTCCTTGATGTATTTCATCGTCTCAGGAAGTTTGTCGCCGGCTACTTTCAAATGCAAAAATCCACCTTCCGGTTTCGATTTGATGATCAACAAAGGCTCAACAGGGTTGTGTAAAGATTGGTAGTTAAAATTTTTCACTACACCGATGATCTGTCCATCAGTTTTTCCATGGAACCACTTCACTTTTTTTCCGATTGGATCATCGCCCCATCCCATCAATTTTGCGGCAGCCTCGTTGCATATAAAAATGTTATCGACGTCAGCATTCGGCCCAGGCTCAAAGATTCTTCCTTTCATTAACTCAATGCCCATTGTTTTAAAATAGTCTTCACCAACAGAGATCATATTGAAGGCCTGCTGCTTCATTCCGGTTTCCGATTCAGCCCACATCACAGGTCCACCAACGCCAGTACCGAGTACATGGTATGAAGTTGTCGCCCCTGTGATTTTTGGATAGCGCAAAAATTCAGTCTTGATCGAGGCAATCTGCTTTTCAACAAGTGTGTCCTGGATGGGAAGCACTACGACATTCTCTTTTTGAAAACCAAGATCGGAACTTCGCATATAGTCAAGCTGATCTTGCATGAAAAAAGTACAGACCACAACGAAGATTGAAATGCCAAATTGCACAGTGGTCAATACCTTCCGAAGTACTTGGCTGGATTTTTTGTTTTTGAATGATCCTTTCAGCGCACTAAGTGTTGGAATATTCGGCAAGTAGAGTGACGGATAAATTCCCGAGATCAACCCTATCACCAGTGCAATCGCTACACATCCGCCGACAAGTATCGAGTCATGCAGAAAGTCGAGTTCCAAATTTCTACCGATCAATGTATTGAACGAGGATGTATTGAGTATGATGAAAACTAACGCGATGGCCACGAACAAAGAGAGAAAGGAAAGGAACAGTGACTCGCTCAGAAAGGAAAGCACCAGCGCACGTTTGCCAGACCCCAGAGCCTTCTTCATGGCAATCTCGGTAGCGCGTTTCACCGACTTAGCAGTCGATAAATTCATGTAATTGATGCTGGCCAGTATTATGATAAACAATCCAATGCCGCTGAAAGCATACAGGTACGACAAATTTCCGAGAGGTTCGTCACCTTGCAGTGTTGAATGAAAGTGAATGGATGAGAGCTTTTGAAGTATAGGATCGTATTTGCCACCGACTTGATCGCCGAAAGACTTAAAGTATTTTGTATAGATCGCCGGAAATTTATCGTAGAAGTTTTGTGGATTGTAGTTATCCGGCATCAGCAGATACGTGTACACATCCGGATTCCAGAACGCTTCCGATTTTATCTGCCCGTTGTCAATGGTCCACTCCCGTGTCTTGCTTAAGCCTGAAAGCAAAATATCAAACTTCAGGTGGGTGTTGTCAGGGAGGTCCTTTATCACTGCGGTAACTTTCCATAAGTCGCGATCGACAACAAGAGATTTATCGATTGGATCTTCTGTTCCAAAATAACGACGAGCGGTTGATTCTGTCAGTACCACAGCATTCACCTGGTTCAAACAAGTCTTTGGATCGCCGGCAACAAATTCGTGTTGAAAAACTGTAAAATATGTAGAGTCAGTTCGAACAATATTCTCTTCATAATAAACGACATCTTCACCACTGCGCTCGTATTTCACCAGGGTGTGATCCCAGTTGTTAGCACGGGTGGCAGCCTGAACTTCGGGAAACTCCTCTTCGAGGATCCTGGCAAGCTCGCGTGCAGACCGTGCAGTTGGAGCATCGACACCGGTAGCTTGCAGGTGGCCGCCCAAGCGGTAGATGCGATCATGGTTCGCATAATGTTTATCGTAAGTCAGGTCGTGCTGTAAGATCAATAGCAGAATTATACTGACAGCAATTCCAAGTGCGAGGCCAAGGATGTTGAGAATGGAAAAAAATTTATCCTTGAGGAAAACACGGATGAAGAATTTTACATTGTTTCTAAACATAAAAGATGGTTTTTTTTTATTAGTCTGGCGAGAAAACTTCCGACACTCAAACAAAATGCCGGAATCCAAAATAAGGATTAGCGTTCCCAAAAGCAATCGACCTTAGTGAGAGTGGACGATAGTGAACATCGAAGTGTCCGTGAATGACGGAACAAGTAACGGATTGGGGTTGGGGATTAGGAATTAGGCATTTGTGAATTGTGAATGCCTAAAAAACGTTGACCGTTTTTAACTTAACTTTTTAAG
>CBQWHS010000546.1:0-3821 GCA_967728665.1 uncultured Chryseosolibacter sp.
TTAGCTTTATCCATTCCCATAACCATGAACGCAGTAGCATAGGCATCGGCAGTCATGCAATCATCAGCGAAAACAGACACACTAAGAAGATTATGTTTTTCTGAATAACCAGTATGTGGATTAATAATGTGCGCATAACGCTGACCATTCTCTTCATAAAACCGTCGATAATTTCCAGAAGTCGCCAGCGCGCGGTTTTTCATTTTAACAACAGCTTGCAAAGACCGATCGTCCTCACCTTCATCAGGACGCTCGATTCCCACCTTCCAGTATTCGCCATTTTCCTTTTTTCCCATCGCACGCACTTCACCACCCAACTCGACTAAATAATCGTCCACGCCTTTATCAACTAAAAAATTGGCAAGTACATCAACCGAATAACCCTGCGCGATAGCGTTGAAATCAAGCATCACTTCTGGCCACTCCTTTATAACGGTGTTCTCTTCCAATCTCACCTTTCGGTAACCAACATATGTCAACAGGCTGTCTACAAGACGAGGTGTAATGTTCTTTTTTTTCTCTGAGCCAAATCCGTATGCATTGACAACTGGCGCAACCGTAACATCAAAATCACCGCTTGTTTTTTCTGAAATCTCAACTGATTTCAGGAACACATTTCCAAAATGCTCATCGATCTGTACGACCGAATCGTTACGGTTTATCCTTGAAATAATGGAGGCCGGTACATAGGTTGAAAAACTCAGATCAAGCAAATGAAGCAACGAATCAACTTCTTTTTTAAGGACCAATGTATCACTCGCAAAATAAGTGATGTGATAAGTAGTTCCCTGGGCACGGCCTTCAACGAAATACTTCTGATGTTTGCCTGGAGAACAGGACATCATCACTAACAAAATGCTTGCGAAATAAATTACGTTCTTCAATCTAAGTGGACCATGCAGGGAGGTCAGCAATCGCATTGAGAAAAAATCGCACACCTCGATTCAAATATTTATAACTTCTCGACAACGAGATTGTGATTGGTATAAATACAAATGTCAGCCGCTATGTTGAGACTCTCCGTTACAATTTGCTCAGCAGTCAAATGAGGGGCGTGTTTCTTCAATGCCAGTGCAGCGGATTGCGCATACATAGCGCCGGATCCAATCGCGGCAACTTGATGATCAGGTTCAAGCACATCACCAGTTCCAGAGAGCACGAGCATCTCGTCTTTATTTACCGTGATCAGCATCGCCTCAAGTCTGCGAAGGAACCTGTCCATACGCCAATCCTTTGCTAACTCTATCGCAGCACGTTTCATGTTACCGCCGTAGCTGTTGAGCTTTTCTTCAAATCGTTCGATCAATGTGAAAGCATCGGCCGTTGACCCGGCAAAGCCCGCGAGCACTTTACCATCTTGAAGCTTTCTGATTTTGCGTACGTTGCTTTTCGCAACATAGCTTCCCATCGTTGCCTGACCATCGCCACCAATAGCAACCTGACCATTGTGAATTACTGCAATTATTGTTGTTGAATGAATCTTTTCCATGATGTATGAGTTTCAAACTTTCAGCTACAGCGCAAACTTATTCTCAATCGATAATGAATGTATAACAAAAGTAAAGTCGCATTTAACTGCGACTTATTGTGGAATTTCTAAAAGTATCTAAAGGCCTGTTGCCGAAGCAAATATATTCCTAAATCAGAATTCTGACGGGATCTTCTAACAGTCCTTTCAACGTTTTGAGGAATGCTGAACCCACCGCACCATCCACAGCACGGTGATCGCACGACAGTGTAACTTTCATCACATTGCCAGGAACAATTTGGCCATTCTTCACAATCGGTGTTTCCTTAATTCCGCCAACGGCAAGAATACACGCATCCGGTGGATTGATGATCGCCGTAAAATCTTCAATTCCAAACATTCCAAGGTTGGAGATGGTAAAAGTGCTTCCTTCCCAATCACTTGGCTGAAGTTTTTTGTCATGCGCTTTTTGCGCGAGATCTTTAACTTCAACTGCGATATGCGAAAGCGATTTGTTATCCGCAAAGCGTACTACAGGAACGAGCAAACCATCCTTCACAGCCACGGCAACGCCAATATGAATATGATGATTCTTACGCATTTTATCGCCTAACCATGACACATTAACGTCAGGATGTTGTCTCAATGCAGCCGCTGTTGCTTTGATCACCATGTCGTTAAAGGATATCTTCACCGGACTAATCTCATTTATACTCTTTCTCGCTTCGACCGCTTTGTCCATATTGATCTCCATCGTCAGATAGAAATGCGGAGCGCTGAATTTGCTTTCAGCTAAACGCTTCGCGATAGTCTTGCGCATCTGAGAAACGGGGACCTCTTCAAAACTTTCCTGTCCTACTACTTTCGGCAATGAAATCGGTGCAGCAGAAGCACCCGCTTTTGCCGTTGCAGGAGCCGCAGCAGGCTTAAAGTTTTCAACGTCTTTTTTCGTTACACGGCCCTGGTCACCACTACCCTGAATCTTGTTAATATCAACACCTTTATCTTTCGCCATTTTCTTCGCTAACGGAGACGCTTTTATTCTGCCATTAGAAGAATGATCCGATGACGAAGACTCCGCTACTGGAGCCGCCGATGGTGCTGCAGCAGCTTGCGTTGTTGCCGCAGGTGCCGCGTCTGATGATTTTGCCTGATGTGCTTTTAGCAGGGTTTGAAAGTCTGCGCCCTTCTCGCCAATCACCGCCAACACACCGTTCACAGGTACCGACTTTCCAGCTTCAGCTCCGATATATAACAATGTTCCCGTGTTATAAGATTCGTATTCCATCGTTGCCTTGTCCGTCTCAATTTCAGCAAGCAACTCATTCGCCTTGACGGGATCACCAACTTTCTTATGCCAGGCCGCAATCACACCATCCGTCATGGTATCGCTCATTTTTGGCATGAGCACAACTTCTGCTTTTATTCCGCTCGTATCGATCGCCTGCGCTGTGGCCACTGGTGCAGGTGCCGGAGCACTCGCTGACTTCTGTTCCGCCTGACCACCTCCTGATTGCGCCGCGTTTGACGCACCTGAAAGCAATCCTGCGTAGTCCTCCCCTTTTTTGCCAACAATAGCCAGAACATCGTTGATAGCAACAGCCTGGCCTTCTTTTGCGCCAAGGTATAGCACAGTTCCCTCATTAAATGATTCGTAGTCCATTGTGGCTTTGTCTGTTTCGATCTCAGCCATCAATTCGCCAGATTTAACGGTATCTCCAACTTTCTTGTGCCATTTCGCAATCACCCCTTCAGTCATGGTGTCGCTCATCTTCGGCATGCGTACGATTTCTGCCATTGTTTGTTAAAAGTTTATATCAATTGAAATTATTCCAGGTCAAATCTAAAACAGCAAATTGGCGTGACCTGTTCAAGGCGTCAAAAATAGGGTATAAACGCCGATTTTCAAGCAAATTTTAGCCTATTCAGCGGCTTAGAAATTAAACGTGCCGATCAGCACCTCAAATTTTGTTGTGGCCGGGGCAATACCTTTCGAATACCTGACCCCAATGTCGAATTGAGGCAAAAATCGGAGGATGTTAATATCAAGTTTGGCTTCCGCGCCAACTGATGTGTACGTGTTGTCGTTGTTGAAGTCTGGGCTGTAGCCATATCCATAATCAACGAAAAAGTTTGTTCGCAGACGCTGGATATTTAACAACGGTCCAATCGCAATATCCGGATACCACACGGGCATTGTGTAGTTAAGAGACATGGAATAAAATTGCTGGTATCGTGCCACACTTTGTCCGCGTGGCAAAGGAATTCGGTTGCGAAAATAATACATGTGATTATCGACTATCGTACTTCCTGTTCGAACTAGCCTGTCTATTTGAGTACTTTGAAATCCCCA
>CBQWHS010000547.1:0-3821 GCA_967728665.1 uncultured Chryseosolibacter sp.
GGATTAGTGAGGTATACTTCCTTTTCACGTTCCAAGACCTGCAAGCCCATGAATGCTCCACCAAGGTCTCCAGTGACGCATACAATGTCATTTACTTTTGCACCATCGCGATAAGCAACTTTTTCTTTTTTAGCGCGACCTAAAACGGAGATAGAAATAACAAGGCCGCTTCGCGAAGAAGTTGTATCGCCTCCCACGAGATCAACTTTATAATTTTCACAGGCTGCTTTAATTCCTTTGTAAAGTGTATCGACTGCCTCAACTGAAAATCGATTACTCAATGCAAGGCTGACGACAATTTGCTCAGCCTTTCCATTCATCGCCGCAACATCCGACACGTTTACCGCAACAGCTTTATAACCTAGATGTTGAAGAGGCATGTACGATAGATCAAAATGAATTCCCTCTACCAACATATCTGTGGACAACAAAAGAAATTCATTGCCGATGTCTACTACAGCGCAGTCATCCCCGATTCCACGGATAGAAGTGCCGTTTTTTAGTGAAAATTCGGTGCTTATGCGGTCAATTAGGCCAAATTCCCCCAATTGGCTGATTTCAAGGCGTTTCTCGGTCATTTCGTTTTTGTCGTGAATGTATTTTGTCGCTTCAACCGGCGGTTTGGCTGCAAAAGTAAGCTTCTGCATAGATAAATAACACAACGGTACGTATACGTGCGTAATCTTGTATTCAGATTGTAAACAAAAACCATATGAAAAAGGTCTGTGTTACTGTGTTGGCTTTATCGTTTATTTTCAGTTCATGTATTGGCCCAAAGGCATATTATAAAACCGCCGAGGGAAAAAGGAAACAAAAATATTATAATGATATTCAGTTTGGTGGCAAAAGTGCAGCCACTATGAAGGGTTATTGATCTCTTCACAAAATTCCACTAATACTCCGTTTGCAGTTTTCGGGTGAAGGAACGCTATCATCTTATTATCAGCTCCTTTTTTAGGAGTTTGATTGATAAGGTTGAATCCGTTTTCTTCCGCTGATTTAAGCTGCTTTTGAATTCCATTCACTTCGAAGGCTAAATGATGGATGCCTTCGCCTTTTTTGTCGATGAATTTAGCAATTGGCGAATCCGGTTTTGTTGCCTCAAGCAGTTCGATTTTAACACCGCCAATCTCGAAAAAAGAAGTTCTCACACCTTCACTCTCAACTTCCTCGATTTTGTAGTGCTCACGACCTAAAAGTTTCGCAAAAAGTTTATTTGCCTCGGTCAGGTTTTTGACAGCTATGCCTATGTGTTCTAATTTGTCCATAAATGCGTTAACTTTACGGGCCAAACAAGAAACTTTTTGCCTAATTCGGAAGTTTTAGGTAAAGAAACTCACCAAAAATGATTGAAACGCTGAGCGAAATGCATGTTGAAGCCGCGCGAATCCAGCAAGAAATCAAGGATTACCTTGGCTTGCGAAGCTCGGATATTGTGTTTGAATATGGTTCACACGATAGCAAGACAAAGCTCGACCTCATTACCATAAATCCACGCCATAATCAGGCGTTCCTTTTTCACAGTGAAGTTGGCTCCGATAAAATTGAGGTTTTGAAAAAAATGCTCAAGTATGTTCAGAGTTATAAAGAGAAAGAAAACTCGTATACGATTCAGTGGGTTGTGAAAGGTGGGAAAGAACTTCATACTTCTTATTTCAAAGCCGGCAATATTATGGATGCTTTGCAAAAGCTTTATTATGGCCGCGACATGAACACAATTACCGTTTTTAGTGTTGTATTGAATCCGATATCTTAATTGGACAATTGATATGATTAACGTAACCGACAAAGCAAAAGAAAGAATCATCGCCTTGAGATCCGAAGAGGGTCGTGCGCCAGAATCAAATATTCGAGTATCTGTAAAAGGTGGCGGATGTTCTGGTTTGATGTATGATCTCGGCTTTGACGATAAAGTAAATGCCGCTGATCAGGTGTTTGAAGATAAGGGCGTGAAAATTCTTGTTGACAAGAAAAGCTTGCTCTACTTGCTTGGAACAACTCTTGACTTCACTGATGGACTTAACGGCAAAGGATTTCAATTCATTAATCCGAATGCAAGCCGTACTTGCGGGTGTGGTGAGAGTTTTTCTGTTTAGATCGACTTATTTTACCGAACTATTTTTTTCTCTTTGCTAGCCATCGGGCTCTTAGAATTATATTTTTTATAGCAACTTATCTTATTGCGTCGGTAACAATCACCAGCGCATTTAATTTGAATAAGGTAATAAGGTTGACATTGTATAGTCAGCCATGTGTTACGAAGGTAACAAGGTTAGAGTTTCCGATTCAAAATAGTCCAACAACGATTTTCCTTTGAATTTTTTAAGGCAATCAAATCTGTCGATCACAGTTTGTGATAACATTACAAACCGTAACAACTCAAATTCTATTGATCAGAAAAGTCGCGATGCAGTTTAACTCAATGCGATCGGTGTAACGTTACAAACCTTATTACCTCAGTAACAATCACCATCAGCATGTACCCGACCTTATTACCTTGAATCGAATATTCAATTAAAAATTTTGATGATTGCCTAGTCAAATTGAAAAAGGTAAACATCATAATAACTGATTAAAAAGTCGCGATACACTTCAACTCAATCGCGATTGGTGTGGGAAGCGCATTCACTTCAACAGTCGTTCTGCACGGCTGATTATCCTTAAAATATTCAGCGTAGACTTTATTAAAAATTGGAAAGTCGTCTTTCATGTTGGTTAGGAATACCGTTACATCAACAAGGTTCTCCCAACGCGATCCTGAAGCTTCCAAAATCAAACGGACATTTTCAAAAACGCTGCGACACTGCTTTGCAATATCATAAGCTGATATGTTTCCATTCGCATCTAGCGTAACACCAGGAATTTCTTTTGAACCTTTTTTCCTGGGTCCGACACCTGAAAGAAAAAGTAAGTTGCCAACTTTTCTCGCGTGTGGGTACAGACCAACAGGTTCGGGAGCTTTATCTGAATTTATTTTCTCTGTCATGATTAAATTATTGCCGCGAAAACACAAACGCACGAACTTTTTCGATTCTGTTATTTTCAATCAATGCCGCCTCGACTGATACTCGTTCTCACTTGATGCCAAATACCAAGCTGGCTCTCAAGGTTTGCCAATCTGCTTTTGGATCCTTTGATGGAATCATCTTTGCAAAGCTCACCATCCACGAGCCATTGTTTGTAATGTGTGTTTCAATAACTCCGTCTTGTTGTGCGAAAATATTCTGAACAGAAACTTTATTGGTATAAAAATTCCAGACTTTGACACGCACACCGAATAATGGTTTCTTGTTATAAAGTATTTTAAACCGAACCCGATCGCCAACTTTTAAACTATAGGGATGTTGCTCAGGAATAATTTCAACCGGTGAACCAATCTCCTTCCGAAAAGTATTATCCAACTTGTCTCCAGCCTGCACAATAACTTTTGAATAACGTGTTACCAGTTCAGTGCCTTTCTTTTCAAGTTCATTATTTTTTTTTCGGGCATAATTGGCATCATCCAATGCATAGTCATCCAGATAAGAATTGAATGCTTCAGGTTCGGTTTCCACGAACTCTTCCGTGGTTTGCATAACTAATGCATAGGTACCTTCTGCCGATAACGGAGTCGCAATGTTGATTTTAGGGTCCTGGCTAATCTGTGCTTTTAAATCTTTTAGTGTATTTTTTTGATGCAACTCAAGTTTCGCAACCTGTTCCTTTTCGAACTTCCAGGTCAAGCCTAAAAAATTATCACCTGAGCGAAAGTTTACTTGCAGGTTCTCTCCTACTTTATAAATAAATTTTGACGGACGCATCCAAAGCTCGTCTGCTTTTGC
>CBQWHS010000548.1:0-3819 GCA_967728665.1 uncultured Chryseosolibacter sp.
CCGAGCCCGCTTTCACCGAATGGTTTTCCGGTTTTGCGATCGAAAAGAAAAGTTTCAGCCAGATTTTTCTGTAACGGTTTTCCACTGGAATCCTGCAACGCGTACCGAACAAAAAATCTCGCGTAAGGATAGTTTAGCGAGTTTCGCACATTGCAATAAATGTTGTATGAGTTTTTTAGATCTTTAATTTCAAAATCGAAAACAACAGAGTCTTTCAGTTGCCAGCCTATTTCTTCGAAGTCGTGATTTTTTTCAAACACACGATTGTCGTCGCACGACCAAACAATGAACGCAAGCATTACCACTACAAAACAAATTCTCATTGTTGATTGCGCGGTTTGTTTTGATTCTGGTTTGGATTTGGTTTACGTGGACCCTGTCCACCCTGAGGATTTTGCCTCGGAGGATTTGGTCTGCGCTGATCTGGAGATTGACCTTGACCTTGTTGTTGCGGACCCCCACCACCTTCGTTAGGTTTTTTCTTCTTTTTCTTCTTCTTTGATTTGTTCTTGTATTTCTGATCCATCTTTTGAAGATCGCTGTTGAGCGCTTCAACCGGTGCACGTTCTTCCAATACATCCCTGTCTAGTGTTGCGGGCTTTTTGCCTTCACTATTCAATCGAAGTATTTCATTTACGCGAGCTACATTCAATGGATACCATGTATTCTCCTCTCTGAATCCAAACCACATAATTTTTCGGAAGATGTCAGTCTTCTGAAGTGTGGCTTCTCCTTTTTCGGTCAACAATGGCGCTTCTATTTTTGGAATATCTTCCAGAGCTTCCATATACGTCTCCAACTCATAATTCAAACAGCACTTAAGTCTTCCACACTGTCCAGATAGTTTGCTTGGGTTCAACGAGAGATTTTGATAACGTGCCGCGCTTGTTGCAACGTTCTTGAAATCCGTCAACCACGTTGCGCAACACAATTCTCTTCCACAAACACCGATTCCGCCGAGTCTTCCCGCTTCCTGGCGTAAACTTATCTGGCGCATTTCTACGCGTATTTTGAATTCACCCGCCAGAATTTTTATTAACTCCCGGAAATCAACCCGATCATCTGCTGAATAGAAAAATGTTGCTTTGGTGTTGTCGGCTTGATATTCAATGTCTGACAACTTCATCTCAAGCTTAAGATCGCGAACAATTTCACGTGTGCGGTAGAGCGTGGGAAGCTCGCGTTTTTTTACGTCTTCAAATTTCTCAAGATCCTTTTGGTGCGCAAGGCGATAGATCTTTTTGATCTCACCATCGTTGGCCACTTTCTTTTTCTGCATCTGAAGCCGGACTAATTCGCCCTGCATTGAAACGTGGCCGATGTGATGTCCGTTAGGAACTTCCACAACAATGGCATCGCCTGTCGTTAAATTGAACGCCTCAGTATTTTTATAAAATTCCTTTCGTCCATTCTTAAAACGTACTTCAACAACATTGAACTTATCCTGCGTGGGCATTTCCATGTTGGAAAGCCAATCGAATACATTCATTTTGTTGCAGCCACCAGTTCCACAAGCTCCATTATTATCGCAGCCTGCTACCTTTCCGCCTTTAGACGATCCGCATGCACATGCCATCGTTTTATACCCCTTTATAATTCATCAAATCTATTCCAATATCTTTTCTAAAGTAAATGCCGTCCCAGCCGATTTTTGAAGCACGCTCATAAGCAGCTTCGCGGGCTTCCTGCAAAGACGCTCCCTTTCCGGTAACGGCCAGCACTCGTCCTCCATCAGTAATAATATCCTCCTGATGTTTTTTAGTTCCGGCATGAAAAACAAGTGTCTTGTTTTCATGTTCAAGGCCTTGTATCGTTTTTCCTTTTTCGTATTCCGCAGGATAGCCGCTGCTCACCAACGCTATTGTAACGGAATAATTTCCGTCGATTTCAACCTGCTGATTTTTCAATTCGCCTTTGGCTGCTGCCACCAATAACTCCACAAGATCATTCTTGATGCGAGGCATAACAGCCTGCGTTTCCGGATCGCCCATACGTGCATTGTACTCGATGACGTATGGATTGCCGCCAACATTCATCAGTCCAACGAAAATAAAACCCTTGTAATTAATTGCTTCGCGATTCAATCCGGCAATAGTAGGTTTCACAACCTTGTCCTCCACTTTTTTCATGAAATCCTGTGTCGCGAAAATAACAGGACTCACGGCGCCCATTCCACCAGTATTCGGTCCGATGTCGCCATCGCCGATGCGTTTATAATCTTTTGCTTCGGGAAGAATTACGTAGTCTTTTCCGTCTGTTAAAACGAATACTGAAACCTCGATGCCGTTTAAAAATTCTTCGATCAAAACCTTTGCACTGGCTTCTCCAAACTTCTTGTTCACAAGCATGTCCTTGATCACAGCTTTTGCTTCCGCAAGGCTTAGGCAAATAACAACACCTTTTCCCGCAGCAAGGCCATCGGCTTTTAAAACGATCGGGGGTTTACAAGTAGTCAGGTAATCGAACGCCTGTTCTATGTCTTTAGCAGTGAATGTCCGGGCCTTTGCGGTAGGTATACCGTTGCGAAGCATAAACTGTTTTGAAAAATCCTTGCTGCCTTCGAGTTGAGCGCCAAATTTTCCCGGACCAACCATCAGGATGTCGCTTAGCCATGGATCGCTTTCGAAATAATCGCGAATGCCGAGAACAAGTGGCCCCTCGGGACCCACGACAACTAATTCAATAGCGTTTTCGCGACAAAATTTTCCGAGGCCCTGGAAGTCATCTATTTCAATACTTATGTTCTCTGCGACCAGGCCAGTTCCTGCGTTTCCAGGTGCCACGAACAATTTATCACAAAGAGGACTCTGTGAAATTTTCCACGCCAGGGCATGTTCTCTGCCACCATTGCCGATAATCAGGATATTCATTGCTTCCAAAAAAGGCTAATCCCAAAGATAAACCCGAAAACCGGAACAATATAGCATTGAGGATAAAGAATATAGCCTTCAACACATGAATTGCGGGTTTACAGCTTCTTCGGAGAAAGGATAAAAAGCAAAAGGCCGGTTTTGGCCGGCCTTAATGTGATGTGCAATAATATTAGTTGGCGTATTCCGATAAAAATTTGATCCTCATCAAACGGATCTCTTCTTCAGAATAATCTGCGATCGAATCATCATTCAAAGCATGCTCAAGGCTATCGCTTTCTGCATTCATGAAATAATCGTGGATGTCCTCCTGCTTATGTTGATCGACCACTTCATCAATGTAATAACTCAGGTTTAACTTAGTTCCACTGAAACAGATGTTTTCAATTTCAGTCAGCAATTCATCAAAAGTCAAACGTGTTGTTTCCGCAATTTCCTCAAGATCAATCTTGCGATCGATTTGCTGAATGATCGAGATTTTTGTTTTTGATTTGTTGACAGACGATTTTACGACAACATCACTCGCTGTCTCGATATCATTTTCGTCAACGTAATTTTCGATCACTTCGATGAACTCTTTGCCAAACTTGTTCACCTTGCCCATTCCCACACCGTTCACTTGAGCGAGCTCTTCCTTTGTGGTAGGATAGGTGGTTGCCATCTCCTCCAAAGACGGATCCTGGAAGATTACGTACGGCGGCAAGTCTCTCTCTTTCGCAATCTTCTTTCGGAGATTTTTTAGAAGTTCAAAAAGTTTCTGATCGTATGATTTCGTATTCGTTGGTACTCTTTCTGCCGATTCTTCCTCTTCATCTATAGCCGTGGTGAAATCATGATCGCGCGCAAGTTCGATCGGTTGTGGATCTTTCAAGAATTGTTCACCTCTTGCGGAAACTTTAAGAGCTCCGATATTGTCGATATCTTTTTCGAGGAATTGATAGATCAACGT
>CBQWHS010000549.1:0-3816 GCA_967728665.1 uncultured Chryseosolibacter sp.
ACATCTTCCCCGAACGGGAATTCTTCGGTTGCGCCCTTCTTTGCCAGGCAGCAGCTTCTGAAGTATTCAATATTCAAAACTACAGCAGTCTTTTGAGAATAATGAAAAGGACTCCCAAAAGAAAAATTACAATGGAAATCTTATTAATGCCATGCATCATTTTGATGTTGATGTTCGATGGCCTGGATGGATCTTTCTTCCTAAAAAAATATCCTCCCACTTCCCCCATGCGAAAAAAATCTTTTATTCCTCTGCCCTTTTTTGAGTTTTCGATATTCTGTGTCATGACTGTTGCATTTGAGGTATTTCAATCCAATTGCCGTCTTCGCGGATGAGATCAATTAACTGATCAACAGCATTTGCCGATGGAACGTTTCGCTTTACTACTTCTTTCCCACGATACAACGTTATTCTTCCAGGACCTGAACCAACATAGCCATAATCTGCATCCGCCATTTCGCCCGGACCATTCACAATACAACCCATGATCCCAATTTTAATTCCCTTTAGGTGAAAAGTACGTGAGCGAATTTTTGCCGTGGTCTCTTGCAAATCAAACAACGTTCGCCCGCATGAAGGACAAGAGATATATTCTGTTTTCGAAATTCGAGTGCGTGTTGCTTGTAAAATATTAAAAGCAGTTTCATTCACGATTTTGTCTCCACCACAATCCACAGCGGAAATCATTATTCCATCCCCCAAGCCATCGATTAATAATCCACCAATATCTGTTGCTGAATAAAGTTGAAGCTGTTCGTTTGTTAGCGATGTATATGAACGCTTGATAATAATTGGTGCCTTACACAACGCATTGATCATCTCAACAAAGATTCTCCGTTGCTCCGCCAGCCCATGTTGATTCTCTGTTTCGAGGATTACTACGGCGTGTGCATCGGATGACAATTTTTGCAACAGTGACTCACTTAAGTCCTTTATCGATACAGAAATAAAATTCAACACCGAAGAAATTTCCGTTGAGTTTAAATATTGACTAACACTCAATAACGGATAAAACCTTGGTTTTGTCGGCATCGATTTCCAGGAATCATAGTCCATGATAATTCCCAGAGTGCCAGGAATTTCAAACTCGACTTGTTGCCGACCTGCGTAAATAAAATCACAAGCCATGTCAGCAATATTCCACTTATCAGTCGGCACTGAGTAATGATATCCTAACGCAAAAAAAGAGGCTGCTGTAATTTTTTCCTTGCGGGAAAAATCAGCTATCACTCGTGGAACTTGATGCCCACCAATATTTGTAACTTCCCTGGTTGCTCTTCGTGTATACGCGAAAGGGTCGATGGGATAATTAATGATTTCCGGGATTGATTTGTGTCCAGGTCGATTGTCGTAACGTGATACCAACGCTATGGCTACTGGCACTTCGGCTTCCGGTTCTTCTGTCAGCGAAACGCGAATCGTATCTCCGAGCCCATCTTCGAGTAACGTGCCAATTCCTACAGAGGATTTAATTCTTCCGTCTTCACCGTCACCAGCTTCAGTCACACCCAGGTGAAGTGGATACGGTTTAAAATTCTCTTCGTCTAATTTTTGTACGAGCAGTCTGTATGCCTGAACCATCACTTGAGGGTTGCTGGACTTCATCGAAAGAACGATGTTATAATATTGCAGGTCTTCGCAGATGCGCAGAAATTCAAGCGCTGACTCAACCATGCCCAATGGTGTATCGCCATATCGGCTCATGATGCGATCAGACAACGAACCGTGATTGGTTCCAATCCGCATAGCCGTGCCGTATTCCTTACAAATTTTTACAAGGGGAGTAAATTTTTGTCGTATGCGCTCAAGTTCAGCTTCATAGGATGCATCACTATACTCGATCTCCTCAAACCGTTTTTTATCAGCATAATTGCCCGGATTGATTCTTACTTTTTCAACAAGCCTTGCGGCAAGTTCTGCGGCGTTTGGAGTAAAATGAATATCAGCAATAATAGGAACATTGTATCCGCGCACTCCGAGTTCTTTTTTTATTACTTCAAGATTCTGCGCTTCTTTAATGCTCGGTGCCGTAATGCGAACATATTCACAGCCTGCTTCAACCATGCGGATCACCTGATCAACGGAACCTTTTGTGTCCATTGTGTCGATCGTTGTCATAGACTGAATTCGAATCGGATTGTTCGCACCCATCGGAACATTACCAATCTTCACTTCGATGGTTTTTCTACGGCTATAGTGAACCAGGCTATTGCAGTATTGCTTTATTGCGTCAATGGAGGAATGCACATTTTTATGTTTGAATACAAAATTAACCGTTAAATCACGACTTTGTTTCCAAAATCAAAGAATTCAAACAGGCTTTAACGATTTAAATATCACCAAGTTGAGGACGAATAATAATTTCTTCTATAACACTCCTCGTGGAAAGAAAATTTGCTGACCAGATGGTTTCTGCGATATCCTCAATTGGTATAAATCGTTCGTCTGGTAAATTAACGCCTTCCCAACTGCGGGTCTTTGTTGCACCGGGCATCACCGCGGTAACGCGGATGTTATGATCCTTAAGTTCCTCTCTCAAACATTTCGAGAATCCTAACATTGCAAATTTGGAGATTGCATATGATCCACCATTCGCGTAAGCCTTGATGCTGGCGATAGAACAGATGTTGAAAATGTGACCGCCTTTATTTTCTTTCATCAACGAAACCAAACCGCGCGTCATATAATAAGCGCTGTACAAGTTGGCGTTTATCATGCCTTCCAGTGTTCCTTCAGGCTCCGTTGAAATTTCGCCGGGAACAAAATATCCAGCGTTGTTAACCAACACATCGATTGGCCTTTGAAGATCCCGGACAAAACGAGCGAAATTTTCTACCTGACCTTTCACTGCCATATCAGCAGCAAAAATTTGAACCTGGATTGTTGGATACTTGGATTTGAAATCGTTCTTTAATTCGGATAGTTCAACCTCGTTTCGCGAACAGGTGACGACGTCAAAATTGCCTGCCGCAAATCGCTCCAGAATTGCACGACCAATGCCCTTAGATCCACCGGTGACTACAATTAATTTTCGCATTGCGAGTGTATTATTTTGACCTATCTTTAAGCAAGTTAATACTTGCAGTGATTTAATTGCAGCATGATACGGGAGATCGGTAAATACTTCATATTCCTCGGACAATTATTCCATAACCGGGAGGCATTCAAAACTTATTACAGGCTCGTCCTTGAAGAATCCATTAACATTGGAATCGGGTCGGCACTTCTCGTGGCGTTGGTTGCCACGTTTATGGGCGCTGTAACCACGGTGCAGACTGCGGCAAATATGGTGAGTTCGCTTATTCCCGACTATGTAATTTCACAAGTTGTTCGGGAGATGACAATTCTAGAACTCGCGCCCACCATCATCGCTGTAATTTATGCGGGAAAAGTGGGATCAAGCATGGCAGGGCAACTTGGTACGATGAGAATTACTGAACAAATCGATGCGCTCGAAGTCATGGGGATCAATTCAGTTTCATACCTGGTTTTACCGAAAATTGTTGCATCGATGCTCATGTATCCGATGCTTGTAATTATTGCTGGCGTTTGCGCCCTTCTTGGCGGATACCTTGCCGGAACAATCGCAAACATTATCACTCCAAATGACTATGTGTATGGAATTCGATTTTCATTCAATGAATTTTTTGTCGCGTTTGCACTGATCAAATCCGTTGTCTTCGCATTTCTTGTGGCCTCTATTTCTTCGTTCAAAGGATATTATACCCAAGGCGGTGCACTTGAAGTTGGCGTGTCGAGCACGCAAGCAGTGACCAATAGTGTGATCGCTGTTTTGGTTGCAGATTATTTGTTAGC
>CBQWHS010000550.1:0-3816 GCA_967728665.1 uncultured Chryseosolibacter sp.
CCCATACTGATTCTTCGTTGTTATCATTTGATGCTTTGAACACATCCTGAAACTTTGGAACCAATGCATACTTTTTGCCATTAGAAGTCTTGCCGCTTACCATGATTACATCATACAAAGCTTTAGCTGCAGCAAACTTTTTCTGATACATGTAGATCTTTGCAAGGTAAGAAGCCGCAGCCCATTTGTTCACTCTTCCAACTTGAGATTGAGTTTCAGGAAGATTGTCATAAGCGAACTTCATATCTTCTTCGATCTTTGGCCACAGATCCTGATCGTTTTTCACTTTCTCAATACCTGATCCATAGTCAACGTTTTCATCAACATAAGGAATGTCATTGAAAGTGCGCTTCATTTCAAAATAAAAATGAGCACGAAGGAATTTTGCTTGAGCACTTACCGAAGTAACCTGGGCATCGGAAACATCGGGGCCTTTCGTTTTTAGTAATTTCAATACTGCATTACAACGAGCAACACCTTCATAATTACCATTGTACTTTTCAGAGATTACACCCTGCGTAGATTGTGGTTCATAAATCATGATAGGATTTATATCATTGAAATCCCCAGGGTCAGTTCCCTTGTTGGCTTCCGCACCACGAATACTTCCCCAAACCCAGTTTGATGGGCTAGCCATGCGGCCTCCTCTACCATTGACGATAGAATAAGCCGAAATCAGTGCACTTTCCAAACCCAACCTGGTTGAAAGCAACCCTTGATCAAGCTGTCCAGTCACTGGAATATCAAGAAAGCTGTCTTTGCAAGAGTATGATATCATCATACCTGCAACAAGCATCCAGATTGTTCCTTTTTTAAATATTTTTTTCATAGTCATTTCTTGAATTAAAAAGTTAATTAGAATCCAATGTTAAGTCCAGCCGTCCAGCTTCTAGTCACGGGATAGTTTCCAACATCGATACCAAAGTTAGTATCCGCTGCGCCACCAACTGCAGGATCTAGTCCTGAGTATCCAGAAATCGTGAACAAGTTGTTTGTTGAAACGTAAACACGGAGGCGAGTCATTTTCAATCTGTCAAGCAAGCTGCTTGGCAACGTATAACCCACGCTCAAGTTTTGCAAACGGAGGTATGATCCATCCTCAACGTAGAACGAGCTAGCTTGTGTGTTCGTGCTGAAATTGGAAGCACTTTCAAAAATTGGAATGCTAGCACCAGTGTTTGTTGGGCTCCAAGACTCTTTCACACGAGAGCTGATCGCAGCACCCTGGAATGATGGATAGAAATCTGTGAACCATTTAGACACGTTGAAGATTTTGTTTCCAAGAGACGTATATAAATATCCGTTGAAATCAAAGTTCTTATAGCGCAGTGTGAAATTGAAACCACCTGTGAATTTAGGAACAGGGCTTCCAAGATACGTCCTGTCATCAGCATTGATTTGTCCGTCACCGTTTATGTCAACATAACGGAAGCGACCAGGCGCTGCGCCTGCTTGTGTCGCTGCTCCAGCAACTTCCTCAGCGTTCTTAAATAAACCTTGAACTTTATATCCGAAGAAAGCGGAGATTGACTGTCCGAGTTGGTTTCTGATCGGATTGATACCGCGGAATCCTGGGTTGATAGTAGTCATATAAGTTTGGCCACCACCAATTTCAGTGATTTCATTTTTCAGGAAGCTTCCATTGATGTTTGCTTCATACGTGATGTCGTTAGTCAAATTACCTTTTGTTCCGATGTAGATGTCAATGCCTTTGTTTACCATCTTCGCAACGTTTACAGAAGGAACAGATGCGTACGACCCCGCTGTAGAAGTGATGGGCAGCGAATACAAAAGATCTTTTGTATCCTTTTGCCAGAAGTCAATAATCACATCAAGTTTGCCATCAAAAGCGTTACCATCGATACCGATGTTTTTCGTTATACTGGTTTCCCACTTGCTTTGATCATTGCCAATACGAGTTCTGTAAAAACCTAACTGGGCACTTGAGTTCGTGCCCGCAATGTCGTACGATGAGTTGCCAAGGCTACCACCATACAAGCTAAACTGGTTATTCTGGTCAACGTTGTTTGAGTTACCCATGGAGCCGTAACCGCCACGTAGTTTCAAATCACTTATCCAGCTAACTCCTTGCATAAAGCTTTCTGAAGAAATTCTCCATGCTGCTGATACTGCAGGAAACACACCATATCGATTTGCTTTAGAGAATTTAGAAGATCCATCTCTACGAACAACGAAACCAAGAATATACTTTTCTTTGAACGCATACTTAATGTTTCCGAAATAAGACGAGAAATTACTTCCCTTAAATTGAGAACCATTTGCAGTAACGCTGGTTACATCAGAGATGTTGATATAGTTTGGATCCCATGAGAATGGGTTCAAACCGTTCTGGTTGTCATTCCAACCTGCACCAGTATTCAATGCTTCCTGACCTACCAGGACTTCCAGGTTGTGATCACCGAAGGTCTTCTTGTAAGCAGCAGTGTTTGTGAATGTCCATGCGGCTGAAAAACCATTATTCTGGCTATAGCTGAACGCCGAATTGTTTTCTGAATTTTCATACTGCCAACGGCCATAGCTACGACCTGCATAGGATTGATAGCTTCCTCCGAAACTCGTGCGGAGTGTCAAACCCGGTACCAAATCTAGCTCTGCATAAATATTTCCATATGCGCTGGTGGCAAATTGTTTGTTGTCCTTCTGACCTACTCGGCTGGCAACAGGATTTCTTGGATTATTAAAGCCTTTAGCCACTGTGCCTGCATAGCCACCAAACACATCATATACTGGAATAATAGATGGCATTCGGAAAGCGGACAGGATATCGTTTTCATCTGCAGCAACACCTTGACCATTACCACCACCACCTTGTCCAACAACTGAGCGGTAAGTCATTTGAATGTTTTCACCAATGCGTAGGTTTTTTAATACGTCAAATTCAGAATTTGCGCGGAAGCTATAACGCTTGAAATTGTTGTTCATCAAAATACCCTTTTGGTCTTGCTGACCAACGCCGATATAGAAGCGTGATGCTTCGCCACCGCCAGAAAATCCTAACGTTTGACGGATGATCGGAGCGTTATCAGTAATTTCATCATACCAATCTGTTCCAGCTAGGTTTGCTTTGATAACTTGATACGCAGAACCGTTTCTTGGATCAATATTGTATTTCAATTTTTCGGCTGCGAGATCAACATTGTTTCCCGAAGCCTGAAGCGCTGCTCCAGTTAGGTCGCCAACCTTTAAATACATTGGCAACACAGGAGTCAAACCATTTCCAAATTGAGGGTGGTTAAAATCCGACAACGCCTTAGCATAATCTGGAGCCACACCTTTTGCTGCAGCATTTTGGTCCTCCGTATTACGGATAGCTTGCCAAGTCCAGTCGGCAAATTCTTGAGGTTTCAACATATCCTGGCCTTTACCTGGTGAAGTAAAACCAAACCTGTTATCATAGGTAACATTTAGCTTTTGGCCTTTCTTACCTCTCTTGGTAGTATACACGATCACACCGGATGCAGCACGCGCGCCATAAATAGAAGCAGAGGCTGCATCTTTCAACACAGTAGTTGTCTCTATATCATCGGGATTTAAGAAACTCACATCCTGCGTTGGAACACCGTCTACTACGTACAATGGTTGGTTACCACCGAAACCGCCAAAACCACGAATACGAATCTGGCTACTTGTTCCGGGTTGACCGTTTGTAATAACTGTCACACCAGGAACGCGACCTTGTAACATCTGCTCAACGTTACCTGTTGGAGCGAATGTCAAATCTTTCGACTTAACAGTCGAAACTGATCCGGTCAATTCTCTACGCTTATCTACTGAGTAACCTGTTACGATTACTTC
>CBQWHS010000551.1:0-3811 GCA_967728665.1 uncultured Chryseosolibacter sp.
TACCCGTGGGGTTGCGGGAATGTTTAAATTACGCCACGATCCTCAAGTAAAAAAGAAATGAAGCAAATATTTGACTGCGAATTAATATTGCCTTAAAGACGCTTATCCATTGTCCTCGAAACCCGGATATAATAACATCCCACCGTCAACAAACAACGTTATCCCATTGACGTATTCAGATTCATCGGATGCAAGCCAGACCGCTGCACCACCGATATCTTCCGCTTCACCGATTCGTTTCGCGGGAATTAATTTAAGAAGACTAGTATACGCTTCAGGCGTCTGCCACGC
Organism: uncultured Chryseosolibacter sp.; assembly: GCA_967728665.1. Lineage (GTDB taxonomy): Bacteria > Bacteroidota > Bacteroidia > Cytophagales > Cyclobacteriaceae > Chryseosolibacter. Next base: position 292 of record CBQWHS010000551.1, read on the forward strand.
AGCATGATTGATCGGCGTCCTGATTGCGCCTGGGCCGATGCTGTTCACTCGAATTTTCATTGGTGCATATTCCTGAGCGATCGACTTCATCAACATCATGACTCCGCCTTTTGAGGCTGAATAATTTGCGTGACCTGCCCAGGGAATAACTTCATGAACCGAGCTCATACAGATAATTTTTCCGGCAGATTTAGATCGCTCAGGAACCACACCGCGCTTCAAAAATTCTTTGATCGCCTCGCGTGAACAAAGGAATTGACCTGTAAGATTTATTCCGATGACATGGTCCCATTGCTTCAGCGTCATCTCGTGGAATTTTGCATCGTTCTGAAGCCCTGCATTGTTTACAAGAATGTCAACGGTTCCATACTTTTTCAAGACAAGCTGAAACATATCGAGCACTTGTTTCTCATCGCTCACATCTGCTTTTACAGTTGTGCCATCCCCACCGTTCGACTTGATCTCCGTCAAAACTTTCTCAGCCTTTTCCGGACTGCTTGAATAATTTACGACAACGGTTGCGCCTTCGGCAGCGAGCGCTTTCGCAACTCCAGCACCAATGCCTGAACTCGCGCCTGTAACAATAGCAACCTGTCCTTGTAATTTTTTTGTCTTAATAACCATAGTGGGATTTGTTCAATTGTGATTGGATAACTTCAGAGAATTTTACGGAAGTTAATAAACAATCAATTCGAAAGCATCATGGACGAAAATTCAATTTCTCGCCGATTGTAATTTATTTTACCAGCCTCTTTCAGTTCGTTTAAGATCACCGTCACAGTTTGCCTGGAAGTTGATATAAGATTGGCCAGGTCACTATGTGTCAGCGAATTTTTAATAACGATTTTGTCTCCGAACTTTTTCCCTTCCTTCTGAGCCCATTCTTTAAAACAATAGAGCAGTCTTGATTTCACATCCATGTTAACCATGTTCAAATATCGGCTCTCAAGGCTTTTAAACTTCTCACTTACTTTGGCCATGTAGTTCATGGTGAGAACATAATTTGTACGCATAATGGAAATCAACTGGTCTTGACTGATGGAATAATAAATCGCGCGTTCAGAAATGATCTCAGCGTATTCATAGGTTGGTCCATTATAATTTAACATGATATCGCCAAAAATATCGCCGGCCACCACCAACTCTTTTATCATTTCATTTCCTTCACTGCTGATCTGAGATATCTTCACCTTCCCGCTGACAAGAATGAAAACTTTTCGTTCCGTGTCCTTTGCATAGACAGCCTGTCCCTTTTTTCCCTCTCGTTGTTGAATGTTTTCGCATAACTCGTGCAATTGAGAATCCGAAAGGTTGGTGGCCAGATTAAATGCTTTCAGGTAAAAGTTTTTGGGTTCCATTATTGTAAGATTTAAATGTCTAGTTTAAGATTTGATTGATCTTTGATGAAATGGTTCTTCGTTGACTTAGCCCCGACAGTTTATCAACGAGCGTTCCCTCTTTAAAAAATAAAAGTGTGGGCAGTAAATCAACAGCGAACTGATCTGCAATTGACGGATCCGCATCAATGTCGATCTGGTAGAATTCTATTTTTCCATGATATTCATTTGCGAGGTCCATCAGCGCAAAGCCGAGCAACTGACTTGCTCCGCTCCATTCCGCAAACAATTTGACGACTGCATTAGCCTTCGATTGAACTACCCATTCAGTAAACTCTTTCCCCGTAATTGTTTTGACTTCAGTTGCCTCCATGGAAAACTATTTCATGGCCGGTTTCCAACAACAGTGCCATATTCGTAACAACCTTGAAATCAAAAACTTGTAAAAAGTTGGGCCGGCCCCAAATATTGGAGACTCCAATATATTGGAGGTTATTCTCCAACTTATTGGAGCTTTAAAGATTACTTAGGACGGACAATTTGAAGCTTCTTCATGCGCGCTTCGAGCGTGGTTGGATTGAGCTTTAGAATTTTTGCTGCGCCTTTGTCGCCACGAATTTTCCATGACGTCTGGTGCAATGTCTCCAGAATATGTTGCCGTTCAATGTCCTCAAGCGATCGGGATTGTGATGAATGACCTTTATTTTTTTGAACCGATGTGAGCGTAGAAATTTTCGGAAGCCACTCACCCACTTCAAGTGTATTCGACTTTGTTATGATCAATCCACGTTCAATTACGTTCTCCAACTCACGAACATTTCCTGGCCAATCGTAAGAGGTGAGAATATCCATTGCTGGTTTGGAAACAGAGGTTATCCTCTTTCCCATCTTCGTGCTAAATTTTTTACAAAAGTGAGTTACTAAAATCGGAATGTCAGATTTGCGTTCTCGAAGCGGTGGCGCAATAATCGGGAAGACATTCAATCGATAATATAGATCCGCTCTAAACTCTTTGTTGTTTACTGATGAATCAAGTTCGCGGTTGGTGGCCGCAATTAATCGAACATCAACCGTAATTGTTTTAGAACTTCCTACCCGTTCGAATTCCCCTTCCTGCAACACGCGAAGCAATTTTGATTGAACGTCCAATGGCATGTCGCCAATCTCATCCAGGAAAATCGTTCCTCCGTCCGCCAGTTCGAACCTTCCGATCTTCTGCGACAACGCTCCTGTGAATGCTCCTTTCTCATGGCCGAACAACTCGCTTTCGATCAACGTCACAGGGAGTGCCGCACAATTGACTTTCACCAGCGGTCTTTCACTTCGATTACTGATGCTATGTATTGCGCGAGCGATCAATTCCTTGCCAGTTCCAGATTCCCCAAGAACTAACACCGTAGCGTCAGTATTTGCTACCATTTCTATCTTCTCTAAAACTTTTCTAAACACAGGTGACTGAGTGACGATCTCTTCAAAATTATGCTGGTGCTTGATCTCTTGCTGAAGGTAGACGTTCTCGGCCTCAAGTCGTTCTTTCAACTGCTTCACTTCAGCCAGGGCGTTCCTTAAATTTTCCTCTGCAAGTTTCTGTTCCGTCACATCCACGCATGAGATCAACGATTTTCCCCAATCTTTTTCAAAGCCTGGGACAATCAATCGTTTCACCTGGAGTAGTTTATACTGGCCAGTCGCGGTTCTAATTTTCACTTCACGCTCAAAAACCGTTCGCCCCGCATCAAGAGACAACAACAAATCCCGGAATGGATCGGGCATAAACCGATTCATCATATAATCAAAATATCCCTGTTCGTTCTCTACCTCAAACAAACTGACCTGCGACTTGTTCGCCCGTAACCTCTTTACTTTGTGGTAAGCCTCATTGATTTCATTTGGATATTGTTGAAATATCCAGTCGAGCTTTGATTGGTATTTCTGTGTGAGCGATTCGAGATATTTTTTTACTTCCGAAAAATCCTCTTCGCACAAGCCTATCGGTGAATCATCAAAGAGACTTTTATATCGATTCATGTTCTCTTCGATTTGTTCGTCCTTGTGCTTGCGCTCAATCTCTGCTCCGGCACGTGATGCAAAAATTTTCAGGACGTTTAATGTATGTTCATTGATCGTAAGTGGCTTGGTGTCGAAGATTGCAATGTGCCCGATTACTTCACCGTTGCTGAGAA
>CBQWHS010000552.1:0-3808 GCA_967728665.1 uncultured Chryseosolibacter sp.
GGAACGAAATAATAAATGCCGTGATATTTTAGTTTTTGTTCGTTCAGCAAATTCTGATATCGAGTAAGACAGCCAACAGCTACGCCAGTTTTAATTCTCTTATCCAAAGCCATTAACCACCAGGTTCGTGTTGCGCCCATACTCATCCCGGTCACGGCAACATTTTGATCATCAATATCCGAACGTGAGAATAAATAGTTCAGGGCCATTATGTCATCGCGGATCATCATCGCCCATAACGATCTGCCCATCCATAATTCTTTTTTTGACGCACTCATTTCTTCAGCCGCCCCTTTTTCATCTTTGCCGCCCGGACCGTTTCCGCTTCTTTCACCGAAACAATAGGCGTCAATAACCATCACGGTATATCCTTCCTTGGTAAATCTCTCCACCGGGATTTCCGGAGTATGGTGGGTTGTGAAAATTTCTTGTTTACCTAAGTCGTAATTTCCTCCATGCCAGTGACAATAATAAACTGCGGAGTGTTTTTGCTTTCCATCTTTTGGAGTAATGATGTAGCCAGGAACAATAGCACCCACTCCGTTATCAAATTCAAATTTTTCAACGGTATAATCTTTCTTTTCCTCGGTTGAATTAATTTTTACTTTGGGCATTGAAATTTCCGGAATCGTCCCGAGCAGTTTAACTAAGGTTTGATGAATGGATTCGCGTTGAGTTTTCCATTCAGTAAGTGTCGGTGCGATTTTCAAGTCTGGCACAGGGGAGCTTGTTTGGCTTATCGAATGCATGCTAACAGAGCAAAACGCCAGAATGATACAGACGCTTGATATTGCTTTCATACATTAATTTATCAATATCCGTCATTTGCAGCAAAGCCATTAGAAAAATTAAAAAAGACCAATTCTTTTCGAACTGGTCTTCCTAACTTACCTGACCCCTCAATCAGAAGATAGCTGTCTCAATTTTTCCGCTGCTCGTTGCAACTTCAAACAAAATAATTCCGGAAGAATTGATATTCAGATTACTCAAGTTGTAAAGAATGCTTTGCGTTCCATTCACTTCGATGTCGCCTTCATACACAAGACCTTTTTGATTTTCGAAAATTCGAACGCTAATCCTTTCAGCTTTGGTGTTGATCACTGTCACAACAAATTTCCGACTATCGGTGCCCAACTCGCGGACACGGATTGTTGTCTTTGAGCGCAAGTAGCTAATCTTTTCAATATGGCTTCCGTTCTTATCCACTACTTTAATTGAATACTGTCCTTCAGCCAATTCGCTGAAGTTGTATGGACGTACAAATGATGTTACATCACGAAGAACTTCTGTAAAAACCGTTCGATTGTTTTCGTCAAGAATTGAAACAGTCACTTTGCCTGTCTCATCTCCTTGGTATGTGAGCTTGTAAGTTTCCGCGTTTGCTGAAGGTGTCACGGTTACAGGATCAACTGCTAAAACGGAGGTGAATAATGTTAAACTGAAAATAGATAGTAACGCAATTTTGGCTGTCATTTTTTTGGTGTTGAATTAGGATACAAAGGTGAAGCGTTTACCGAACGTGCAAATTGCAAAGCGAGCGGCTTTTTACCGTGTGTATGAAATGATTGATTTCCGAACAATAACGGGTGTTAGTGAATTATCGGAAGTTCGGATTTTTCTGCACGGAAGGGATTAACTATTCCTTTAAAAAAAGAATTCTCGCACCTGTGTGAACGAATATTATTTCGTTCGTGGCATCTTTGGCCACATACAAAAAATATGTTTTTAGACTTATTCCAGTAGCGTCATAATTTGAAAACGAAAACTGCTTTCGTGAAAATTTGGGAGAAATCTTAAAAACCACTCGAATTCATTTCTCGTGCAGACAGCTGGCAAAAGGAAATGAATCACAAATCGTTCAGTTATCTTTTTGGATGAAGGACCCTTAAACGCAACGATCTTCAAATTTACTTTTCCGTCGTGGCGATAGGTTTGTCATTTCGCGACCACTCACTCCAGGAGCCGACATACAACTTAGAATTTTTAAGGCCAGCATGTTCGAGCGCAAGCAGCGTATGACAGGCGGTGACACCGGATCCACAATGAACAATTATGTTTTCAGGTTTCCGACCCTCAAAAGTTTCTTCATACTCAGCCTTTAAAATTTCAGGTTTGCGAAATGTGCCATCTTCATTCAGATTGTTGATATACGGAACATTTACAGCTCCGGGAATATGTCCCGCAACAAGATCGATGGGTTCTTTTTCTCCTCGATAGCGATAAGATTCGCGAACGTCAATGACAAGGGAGTTTTCATCTTTCGTTGCATTGTCAACTTCCTGAATTTTAGCGGTTGGAAGTTTCCATTCGGAGATCGGGTATGGTGACACGGGATTTGGTTTGTTAATTCCAGTTTGCAGAGCAGTTCCCGAAGCCGTGATCGCTGCAAGTCCTCCATCGACTACATGAACATTTCCATGACCAGCAGCGCGGAGCATCCACCAGAAACGCGCAGCAGCATTCGCGCCACTCTTGTCATCATATACAAAGACGTCTGACTTTGGTGTGATGCCAAGTGTTCCAAGGAGTTTCCCGAATTGCTCCGGTGTTGGCAACGGATGTCGCCCACCCTTTGCTGCGTTTTCAGTTTTTACAGAAAGGTCTTTATCGAGATCGACATGAATGGCTCCCGGATAATGTCCTTGTGAATAACGTTCGAGGGCATTCTGACCGCTTCGGGCATCAACAATTATTGCATCTTGACGAAGGCTGCGAAGTTCATCAATCTTTATTAAAGGAGAGGTGGCTTGTGACATGTGGTAAAGATAAAAAGGAAATCTGTGACAAGATATTTCTTTCTATCTTGTTTGAATACTGAAACCTCACGAAATGAAAACGCCCACGCTGGTTGAACTTCTTGGAATTGAATATCCCATGATCGTTGCCCCAATGTTTTTGATCTCAAACACAAAAATGGTCAAGGCCGCACTTAGAAATGGCGTTAGCGCTGCCTTCCCAGCATTGAATTATCGCAGTGACCTGGAACTCCGCGCAGCGATTGAAGACATTAAATTCTTTTCATCAAAACCCTTTGGTGTTAATCTCATTGTTAATAAATCTAATCCAAAGTACAAGCCTCAACTTAAAACGCTCCTTGATTTGAAAGTTGATTACATCATAACGTCACTCGGAAGTCCGCAAGAGACAATTGAGAAATGTAAACCTTTGGGAATAAAAGTCTTTTGTGATGTTGTCGATTTGAAGTATGCCCAAAAAGTTGAGTCGTTGGGAGCGGATGGTGTTATTGCGGTCAACTCACGTGCTGGCGGTCATGCGGGAAATATTCCACCGCGTGAGTTGGTGTCAATGTTAAAAGAAAATTGTGGTCTGCCGATAATTTCTGCTGGCGGAATTGCCCATGGTCACGATCTTAAAGAAGTGCTAAGCTGGGGTGCGGCAGGTGCGTCCGTCGGAACAATTTTTATTGCGTGTGAAGAAGCTGATATATCTGCAGACTATAAAGCAGCGATGGTGAAGTATGGGGCTAATGATATTGTTCGTACAAACAAACTCTCTGGCTCACCGCTAACAGTAATCAATACTCCGTATGTTCAGGAGCTTGGCACAAAGGCGAATTTTTTGGAATGGATATTAAACAATAACAAGACACTTAAGAAGTACGCTAAAATGCTACTGGCTTTCCGCGGAATGAAGGCAGTGGAGAAAGCTGCGTTTGGTGCAACCTATAAAACAGTTTGGTGTGCAGGACCTGCCATTGAACATGTTCACGCCATTCGTTCCATGGATGATATCCTTCAGACGTTCATCAAAGAATTCAAGTCACAGGCTGTGGCAGCAGCGTAAAATA
>CBQWHS010000553.1:0-3789 GCA_967728665.1 uncultured Chryseosolibacter sp.
GTATAAGCCATACCCGATGTATTTCTTCGCTTTTTCGCGATATGTGATATGGCCGGAAGATTACAACAAGGGCGATTTTGAAATCCTGGTACTGGGAGAGTCGCAGCTAATCGAAGAACTTAAGGCCTTATCCGCAGCCAAAAAAGTTGGAGACCGTCCAATTAAAGTTACCAAGATCAATTCCATATCTGAGATCCGAAAAAGTAACATGATCTTTGTGCCCATTGGAAGGTCAGCAGAATTGGCGGAGGTGATCAGCAAAGTGAACAACCAGCCCACACTTATCATTACTGAAGAAGCTGGACTAGGAGCGAAAGGTAGTCACATCAATTTCATACAGAAGGACGGTAAGTTGGCTTTTGAACTTAACCAGGCTTCCACTACAAAAAATAATTTGAAAGTTTCGAGTATGCTCACGAGCATGGCGATCATCATTTAAACCCCCTTATGGAAGAAAAAGTAAACAAGAAGTTTCGCTTTCGATTGACGATTGGCAACAAAATTCTTGGAAGTTTTATCATTCTGATTGCGTTATTCATCCTGGTTGTATCCATCATTTTTGGCAACGGCAATACTATTGACAATGTTGTAAGAAGTTCCCGAGACAATTACAGACCTTCCAAAGATGCAATCAATCAATTCATCTTGTTGGTAACACGTTCAAGGATGTTGGTGACCAACTGGGTTTATCTCCAAACAAACCAGGAAGATAAAAATGCACTTCGTCAGTTGCAGGAAACAGATTACCCAACCCTTCGAAAGGAAATAACAAGCCTGAGCCAGAACTGGGAAAAAACTCAGAAGCTTAGAATGGATACCGTGTTCAGCTATTTTGATTCCCTGATCACCATTCAGCGGGAATCGATTATGGCAAATCTTCAGACATTCGAAAATTACGAAGATCCGACCGTCAAATTTATGGCTGAAAACAGTGTTGAAAGCGAGGTCATCCCGATTACCAACGCGCTGATTTCAAAACTTAGTCTCATCGCGCAAAAGCAAAATGAATTGACGACTCAATCGGACGCGGAAGTAATTAATTCAATCAACAGATTAAAAACGCTCACCCTTATACTGGGAGGTGTCTTCCTGGCAATTGCCGTGATCAGCGCAATTTACCTCGTACTGTCAATCACGAAGCCGGTGAACTTCCTGAAGAATATTGTTATCAAGTTGGGCAACGGTGAACTTGTTGAAGACAAGGGTACCAAATTTAACAATGACGAAATTGGTGATATGGCTGTTGCCATGGATAATCTCGTAAGCGGATTAAAGGCAACAACTTTGTTTGCGGAAAATATTGGAAACGGAAGCTACAACACGGCATTCAAACCATTAAGCCAACATGATGTACTTGGAAATGCGCTTATCAACATGCGGAACAACTTGTCAAAAGTTGCCGAAGATGACAAGAAGCGTAACTGGGCCACTGAAGGAATGGCGAAATTTGGTGAGATACTTCGAACCAACAACAATGACCTTATCAAACTTTCCGATGAGATCATAAGCAACCTGGTGAAATATCTAAAATCCAACCAAGGTGCCTTATACATTGTCGATGACGTTTCTGAAGGCGAGGAGCCGACAATGTCAATGAAAGCTTGCTATGCTTGGGATAAGAAGAAATTTTTAAATCATAAAATACATAAAGGTGAGGGACTATCTGGTCAGGCTTGGCAAGAGGGCGATATCGTTTACCTGACCGAAGTTCCACAGAGCTATATCAAGATAACTTCCGGTCTCGGTGATGCAAATCCTACTTCGGTGTTGATAGTTCCGTTGAAAGTGAACGACCAGATATTTGGTGTTGTAGAAATTGCATCGTTTAGTGTATTCCAGGATTTTGAAATGGAGTTTGTCCAGAAAATAGCGGAGAGCATTGCTTCGACTATTTCATCTGTGAAAATAAATGCGAAGACTCAAACGCTTCTCGAAGAATCACAAGAAATGACCGAGCAGATGCGTGCGCAGGAAGAAGAGATGAGGCAGAACATGGAAGAGCTGCAGGCTACGCAAGAAGAAATGCAACGCGGTCAAGCCGAAATCGAAGGTACTATGAAAGTAATTAACGACTCGATGGCTGTCATTGAGTTTGATCCTGAAGGAATCATCCTAAAAGCAAACCATAACTTCCTCGACTTGATGGGCTACAAACAGGAGGAGATCATTGGGGAACACCACCGCATATTCGTAAGCAAAGACGAGCGGGCAACAGAAGTGTACCGAAACCATTGGCGCGATTTAGCAGCCGGTAAAATTCATCGTGGAGAATTTAAGCGCATCAATAAAGATGGAGAAGAAGTTTGGCTTAAAGCCGCTTATTCGCCTGTGAGAAGTAAATCGGGCGAAGTCATGAAGATTATGGAAGTGGCTTATGATATAACCAACCTGAAAAAATAGAATTTTAAAGAGGAGAACCTAAACCTAAACCTTATAAATGCAAAAAAGCTCAGCGTCCCTGAGCTTTTTTGTTACCTAAACCTAAACCTATGAGAAGAATTACTCTACTCACGAATATTAACGAAGGACTAGGTTGGAAGTTTCATAATATTTTGAATTTTTTTTGAAAACGTTAGCAGCAAAAACTCATTTTCTTAATTTTTCCTTAAAGACTTTCTTAAACTTCTCCAATTTCGGCTGAATGACAAATGAACAGTAAGGAGCAGAGCTATTTAGGTTATAATAATTTTGATGATAATCTTCTGCTTTGTAGAACGTTGTATAAGGCGAAATCTCCGTTACAATTGGATTTTCAAAAGCTTTTGCATCCTCCAGTTTCTTTTTGTAATGCTCGGCCAACTGCTTTTGCTGATCATTATGATAAAATATAACTGAGCGATATTGAGTTCCTTCGTCCGCGCCCTGACGGTTCAACGTGGTCGGATCATGTGTTTTCCAAAACATCTCCAACAGTTCCTCATATGAAACTTTCTTTGGATCATAAGTTAATTGAATTACTTCTGCATGGCCGGTTAGGCCGCTGCAGACTTCCTTATAAGTCGGATTTTTGACTTTACCTCCTGAGTAACCTGATTCAACTTTTTCGATTCCATCTACATTCAAAAATATGGCTTCCGTGCACCAAAAACATCCGGAGCCAAATGTGGCTAATTCCAAACCTTGCTTTGTACCTGCTTCTGAATTCATTTTGTTTTTTTGTGATTGTCCTTGCTTTTGACCGCAGGAACTTCCTGCTATCATCATTCCAATGGCTAGTGTTAAAATGGCTATTCGCATTGTGATTGTTTTATATCATAACTAATTACGATGAAAATAGTTCTACTGGATTCTGTGCAATGCAAAGAATCGTACATGACACGAGGCTTTTCACAAAGACTGTCCGAAATATGACAATCAGTAAGCCTGATAAAAGCCTTTGATCGCAGGAATCAATTGATTGTAAATTGGTTTTGTAAACTCGAGGAAGAGATCCTGATTTCCGGGTGGTTGCGTTTCTTTTTGTTTACACAGATTTAGTTGGGCAGTAGTTAAGGCGCGTTCATCTCCGTTGAACCTGCCCCATGTGCTGACCCACGAATATTCTCCACTGAATTTCTTCGCTGACAAAACCCCGTTGGACTTTGCATCCAGCACAATCATGCTCAATAACCCGGATGAAAGAACTTCTTTTCTGTAAGTGGTAAGTTTTGCTTTGACGGTGTTATATACAGGAATAGTTTTTCCTTCAATCTTAGTTTCGCCAACGCGCACGCTGTCTTTAGTAAGCGTCTCCTCTTTTTCTTTCATGTTCGTATTACCAACAGAAAAATCATCGAATTGAATTCGTAA
>CBQWHS010000554.1:0-3775 GCA_967728665.1 uncultured Chryseosolibacter sp.
CATGTACTCGAACGTTGTCATCCTCCTCGTATTAATGTTACTGGGTTCAGTTCGTCCGATAGACAATAAAAAACCAAATGCCAATATTTTTGAAGGAGCAGCGACAATAAAACACCAGGATTTTCCATGTCGCGAATGCGACTATATTATTAAAGGTTACCACAATCCGAAAGCACAGTTTGTGCCTGCGGGAAAAGTTATTTGCCTCGATGCCTCAATCAAGTATACGAACGTTGTACTCCAAAACATTCATGGAACAAAAGAGGAGCCGATCATCATCCGAAATTGTGGCGGTGTTGCCAGGATTATTTCAACGGGTGCGTTTGGACTAAAAATCGAGCAATCGGACAACTTCAAAATCCTTGGCGATGGTGTGGCCGACAGCACTTATGGAATTAAGATCAGCACAACTGGTGGATTTTTTCTTACGCTCGAGAAATTCACAACTGATTTTGAAATCGGTTGGGTAGAAATTGCGGGACCAAATAAAGACGGCCTCGGCGAAAAAGCCGGCTTCGCCGGGCTCGGAATTAAAACAAGTCCATACCAGGATTGTCAATTATTTTCAGATTCAACACGACAGGCGTGGATCATGAGAAATGTAAGCATACATAACAATTACATCCACGACACCGGAGGAGAAGGAATGTATATCGGACACGGATTTTACAAAGGAAGGAAAGAACCGAAATGTGACATGGTGACTTACTCACATTCCATCAAGGGCCTGCGCGTTCATCACAACCTTGTCGAAAACACAGGATTCGATGGAATTCAAATTAAAAATGCTGATGAAGATGTTGAAGTCTATAACAATACTATTCGTCATTACGGACTGCGCAATAACAAATCGCAAAACGAAGGTCTTTTCATTGGCGAAGGAGTTACCGGAAAAATTTACAACAACCTCATCGATACGGGCACAGGAAATGGAATTCAATTTCAGGGGATGGGCAACAATGAATTCTACAACAACCTTGTCATCAACGCTGGTGAGGACGGATTCAATGGATCCGGCAGCAGCATGGCTGTTTATCTTCCAGACGGCTATTTTCGAATTTTCAACAATACAATTTACAATTCAGGCGAAGACGGATTCGTATTCTTTCACAATCATGGCGGAAAGAAAACCGTGATGAATAACCTGGTGGTGAAAGCCGGTCATAAAATTACTTCGCGCGGTGCCTTGCTGGATTCCTCGAACAACATCATGACGCAAAATATTCATCGGGTGAAATTTCGCGACCCAGAGCACCTGGACTTCCGGTTGTCAAAAGGATCCCCTGCCCTTAACAAAGGGGCAGACGTTCGAAAAAAACTTCAGTGTGACCTTCCGTTTGACTTCAACAAAAATCCACGACCCAAGGGAAACGGTTATGACATTGGAGCATTTGAAGATGAGGAATGAGCAAAAAGGCTGTAACAAAGTTACAAGTTACAAGTTCAGGGTTTAAAGTTCAGAGTTTAAAGTTCAAAGTTTAAAGTTTTGAGTACAGGTTAATCCCTAATTCCTCACTCGATAACGACAAATTATCCAACGTCCCAGGTCTTCACCTCACATCCTCAAGTCTCATTCCAATCAGTTGCTCCAGATCAAGTTTGGCGTTCTTGTAATCCCGCTCGGCCTGCATTTGCCCGATTGTCATTGTGCTATACGTGCTTAAACTTGCCGAATATGTTTCAAAATTTGTTTCGCCATTCTTGAAGCGTTGTTCAATCAATTTGTGAGAAGTCTCGTTGTCCATCAGAAGTTGGGATTGAACTTTAAAGACTTTTTCTCTCATTTGAAATTCATTATACGCTTTCAACACGGCATTTCTTACTGCCAGTTTTTGAGTATTTACGTTAGCCTGGCTGATCGCAAGCTGCTCTTTATACTTCTTAGTTGTATACGGAATCGCAAAAAATTGTCCGAGGGAAATGCTTGCATGAATATTGTATTTCGGCCAGTATGCGGAACGACCAAAAACGTCTGAGTTTGGATTCAGTGTAAACTGATTGAGGTTTCCGGTAAACGTTACAATATCCAGCCACGACGTCGTACTCTGACGCACATCGTACTCGGCAACATTTACTGTTCTCCGAATTGCTTCATTTGTAGGATTATTTCGCCACGCGAGTTGTACGAGCCGTTCGGCAAAGTCAGTTGTCTTCGTATAATCAGGTAGAATAACTTTGTTGTAATCGATGTTTTGTCCAAATACTGGAACACTGATCACCAATAAACAAATGAGCGTTTTCATTTTTGTTTTCAATTCATGTTTTGTTTTGAAATATCTAAATCAATTCAACCGAATACAGTTTCTTTTCGAATGACGGAATTCTGATCACCATCGCGTATGTGACTATGACGAGAAGGTTCACAGGTTTCTGGAACATCGCGTCCTGTGTAAAATGCGCCACCGTTAGTGTAAGGAACGGGACGATGTATACCAGTGTCAGCGTTTTCAGCAGAGGGTCCTTTAAGGCAAAATAATTCTTAATGCCCCTCGCTATGACTATAAAAAAGAATACCAAAAAAATAATGAGCCCTATCCATCCCATCTCCAGTGCTGTCAACAAATAACCACTATCAGGATCCCAACCACCCGCCAGATAGTGACCAGGCGAATACTTAACACCATTCGGTCCTGTTGTGGCGAGTCCTCCACCAATAGGATGTGTTAGAATGTAATGTTGCATTCGCGTGCGTTTATTGTCACGCACGGCCATAGATGGGTCGGCAGAGGGTTTAAATGTTGAACGAATTCTGTTAACGGTTCCCCCGTAGAAGGGGCCTATGAGTACGATCGTTCCAATAAAAACAATTGCAGTGGCAGCCACCAGTGTGCGCTTATGCTGCAAGGTCATAACAATAAAAAAAGCAATTCCCACTGCTACCATTGCTATCGCCGTACGTGTTCCGGAATAAGACATCGACATAAAAAAGACTGCAGCGAGAAAAGCATAGCCCAACCGATACAACGGCTTGAATGGTCCCATCGCCAGGGCAACGGCTGCCAATGTGCTCATGGCCATAAAGAGACCAAAACTTGAAGGATCGGAGAGCATGGAAAATTTCCGAAGCTTTCCCCAAATTAAATACAGCGAAAGTCGTTCTTCACTGGAATTCAACCAGCTCCATTCGAATTCAGTTAGCCCGATATATTCCTGCCAAAGGCCATAGAACCCAATGATTGCAGCCATCACCATCCACGTTGCAGTAAATCGTTTCACATCTTTCAGTGTACTGAACAATTGGAAACAAACCACATACACTAAAAATGAAACGTTATTTCTTAATGTAACAAGCCAGGCTACATGTGACACCGCGTTCGGATTAAAGAATTGAAGAAGTTGATAGGCCGTAATCACTATGAAAGCCATAGTGATCGGATTTCGAAACAACGACCAGTCGCGTTGATCTTTATTCTGAATAAATAACGCGATGAAAACAAATGCAGCAAGCGCATCGTAGATGATGCCGAGAGGCACGGGAATATGGACGATGCGGTCGATGTAAAACATGAACATGCCCATCCCGAAAAGAAAATAGAAGCCCACCTTATAATCGTGAAGGATTACGCCCAATAAGAAAATTCCTCCAATACCGATCAGCGCAATCGGCCCTGCAATAATGCCCTTGTAAGCGATTAGGTAAGTGATTCCCAGCGAAAGCAAAAGAAGCAGAATAAAAATAACGATAACCGATCCCTTCCCTACCCGATTCAAATACATGGCCTTATTTTAAGAAAAGTATCTTCAAAAAAATGACGAGATAGATTGCAAAAACAAA
>CBQWHS010000555.1:0-3770 GCA_967728665.1 uncultured Chryseosolibacter sp.
GCATCTCTGGGACTCCGTTTTAATTACATCCAATATCACGCTGAAGGATTTGGAACCTACACGGCGCTTACGGTAAGCTTTGGCGGAATCGCAGAATTAACCAAAACGTTGCATATCGGTGCACATATCACAAATATCAATCAGCCTGTGATTAATAAACAAACAGGCGAAAAAATTCCTACGATCATGACGTTAGGTATGGCGTTAATTCCATCGGAAAAAATATTCCTGACAAGTGAAGTCGAAAAAGATCTCGATCATAAAATGCAATGGAAAGCTGGCCTCGAATATAAAGCGTTAAAAAAGTTTACTGTTAGAACGGGCGTAAACCTAAATCCGGAGGCAGCTTTTCTGGGCTTTGGCTGGCGAGGAAAAAAATTTATTATTGATTACGGAATTAAATACAACCCAAACTTCGGCACCAATCACCAGGCAACAGTTGTTTATCCCTTTACAAAAGCGAAATGAAAAAGATCATTGTGATTTCGTTTACGCTTTTGTCGTTTCAAATTTTCGGCCAGGACAATGCTGCGCGAATTGTAGAAGAGTTGGTCGGCAACCAGGATGAAGATCTCGATTATGAGACTATTTATGAACACATTCTGCAAACACTTTCCAATCCAATCAACCTGAACACCGTTACGCGTGATGAACTTGGCCAATTACAAATATTAACGGAGAACCAGATAAGTGAAATTATTGAACACCGAAGGACCTCTGGTCTCCTTGTGAGCATTTATGAATTGCAGTCTTTAAAATCCTTCTCTCAGACTAATCTCGATCAGTTTCGATATTTGTTTTTTGTAGGTGACCCAAGCCAGGATCTAAATAAAAAATTTCTTAATCGAATTCGAAAACAGGGCAATCACTATTTCATTACTCGCGCTGAGCAGACCCTTGAGAACAAAGCCGGATTTACGACCTCAGTTGATAGCGCTCGGCGGTTTTCAGGATCACCTTTAAAAGTTTACTCACGGTTTCGATCTAACCGAACAAAAGATTATAGTATCGGATTTACGCTCGAAAAAGATGCCGGTGAAAAACTTTCGTGGCAGCCATCAAAATCACAATATGGATTTGATTTTCTTTCTTATCACCTGCAAGTACAGAACAAAGGCAGAATAAAAAATCTCGTCCTTGGCGACTACCAGTTGCAAGTTGGCCAGGGACTAATTTTCGCCGGAGGCTTCGGGCTAGGAAAAGGAGGCGAGACCGTGACTACTACCAGGAGAAGTAACATCGGGATCATGCCTTACACCTCAGTAAATGAAAATGGTTTTTTTCGAGGCGGAGCATTCAAGCTTCAACTTTCCAGGCATCTGGCTGCAACTATGCTATACTCAAACATTAAACGTGATGCCGCAGAGAATCAAGAAGAAAGCACCGTCAGTTCATTTCAACTTTCAGGCTTTCACCGGAATTCAGCAGAGCTTGCAACACGTAAAGTACTTTATGAATACAATAATGGACTGGTATTACAATATTCAGCCAACAATTTAGAAGCGGGCGTTGTTGCTCACAGAATAAGTTTTAGTCAACCAATTGTCAGGAAACCAAACGCCTTCAATCAATTTGCTTTTGCAGGAAGGGAGTTGATTACGTCTGGAGTTTTTCTAAACTATCAGTTCCAAAATTTTAATTTCTTTGGAGAAGTAGCGAGAAACCAAAGTGGAGGAACGGGCTTGGTTGCTGGTGTGCTAACTTCGCTTCATCGGCAGCTTGACGCAAGCATTCTGCTTCGTAGATATGGAAAGAATTATTACAGTTTTTATTCAAACGCATTTTCAGAAAATACCCAACCCCAGAATGAAACCGGATTTTATTGGGGGCTGAAATATCAATTGAACAGGCAATACACCTTCTCTACTTACTGCGATCTTTTTCAATTCCCTTGGCTTGGTTTCAGACGATATTCACCAACGACAGGCCATGAATATTTGTTGAAGGTAAATTATCAACCTAATCGTAAAACGGTGATCTCGATTCAGTTTCGCCAAGAAAACAAGGACCGGAATTTGGCTCGTGAAAACATGATCTACTCTGTTTCACCGGGAAAAAGAAATAACATATGGGTGAAAATGAATTACGCAATTTCCTCATCCTTGAGTATGAAAAGTCAACTTCAATGGAATTCATATTCCATTGGAGGGGAAACCAGCGAAGGGTTTGTGTTGATTCAGGATGCGAGTTATACCATCGGAAAATTTCAAATCACTGGCCGTCATGGAATCTTTGACGCATCAAATTTTGATAATCGAACATATGCCTATGAGAACGATGCATTCATGTCATTTTCTATTCCGGCATATTTTGGCATCGGAATTCGCAACTATATTATGCTCGAATATAAAATTAATCGCGAGCTAAGCATCTGGCTGCGCTACGCCCGAACACAGTATTCAAACAAAACGGAGATCTCCTCCGACGTTGAAAAGATTAACGGAAATATCAAAAAGGATGTTAAATTTCAGGCGTTAATCAGATTTTAATGCACGCCGTAAAACTTATCACTCCTGAAGTTCTCGTTGTTATGTGTATTGGCGGCATCGCTTTTATCCTCATTTTCAAAGCGATTTTTAAAAACCGAGATTAATTTTTTTTAGCTACGAACTTTCGTTTTGGACCGACAGAATTCGGTCAGTAACGCTGAATGGTAATTTTATGTTCAAACTTTGAAATGAGGGGTTGAATTTCTCAATTACCAACCTTACGTTGCAGGTATTAAGCAGCGGCTAACTACCTAACTATACAAATATGAAAACGAAAATCTGCGCTTTAGCTTTGCTTTTCATTTACACTCTTTCACACGGACAGACAACCAAAAAGACACTTGAACTACCGGAGTTCAAAAGCATTTACGTGAATTCAAATTATACCGTGTATCTCAAGCAAACGAACAAACAAGAAGTAACCGTTGAAGCTTTAACCGACATCTTTACTGCTACGGACATTAAAGTGGAAAATGGTGTGTTGATGATCAATGTAGAACGGAAGCCAGACAATCCAAACAAAAGTCTGTGGGCAAAAATTGATGACATCAAGCTTAATCCAATAATGAAACTTTACGTGAGCATGAAGAATATTGATGAATTGCAAGTGAACGCTTCAGGAAAAATCATTTCTGAAAATTCCCTGGCCACGAATAACTTATCACTCGCCGTAAATGGAAACGGAAGTATCGATGTCGATATAAAAGGTGATATTTTAAAAGCTGAAGTTTCCGGTTCAGGAAATCTTGCGCTGCGCGGATATGCAACAAGCATGGATGCAATGGTCAGCGGTTCTGGAGCGATCAATGGATATACTTGTTCTGTTGAATCTGCAAAAATAAAAATGACTGGCTCGGGAACAGCAGAACTAAATGTCAGCAACGCAATAGATGCCATTGTACTAGGGAGTGGAACAGTAAAGCACAAGGGAAATACAAAGACCGCTCAGAAAAAAGTGTACGGATCGGGAAGTGTGGAGAGAGCATATTAGGCCGATTTCGGAATCCAAATTTTCTATGGGCACGCTTTAAAAGCCTTTGTCTGAGATAGAATCGAAGAAAACAAGGCTATTTATTGGATATTTAAAAATTTATTACATTTATACGTTAATTGATTAAATCTTTCTCTGTGCCTCATCAGTATTCATTGTGTAGTTCCAGTCAAAGTTTGTCAGTTTTCGTAAATTTTATTTTCCCATTTATTTATTCAAAACAATGAACATTTATGTTGCCAACATCCCTTTTAAGGCATCCGAACAGGAATTGAAGGGATTATTCGAAG
>CBQWHS010000556.1:0-3756 GCA_967728665.1 uncultured Chryseosolibacter sp.
AATTAACAAACTCTCGACTTACTGATTGCTCTCTGCTGTACAATTCGCAAATCAACTTTGTTACGAATGAAAAACTAGCTAACTTCCATTTCGTTGTTTTTCTCTCCAAGCCCAATTGAAAAGCAGCCTCCTACTCGTATTCTATTCTATCCATTTAAAAATGGGCGCACTACATATTCTAATTGCAGATGACCATCGACTATTCCGAAAAGGATTGATTGCGGCATTGAAACAGGCCCGACCTGAATGGCTTTTTACGGAAGCAGAAAATGGACAGGAAGCATTTGACTACGTGAGACACGAAAATTCCACGGCATTGGTGTTACTTGATGTCTCAATGCCTGTCATGAATGGCCTGGAGGCTTGCTTCAAAATAAAACAAGTCAATCCCGACCTACCGATTATCATGCTAACGCAGTTTGATGAACGTTCACTCATTCTTCATTTTCTGCAAATTGGTGTAAATGGATATTTGTTGAAAAATTCAGATCCTGAAAAAGTAATTGAAGCAATTGAGATGGTGATGCAAACTGGAAAATACATCACGGAACAAATCATAGAAGCGCTCGAAGCCTCGGTAGGAACCGCTCCCAGAAATAAGGTACGTCTCAATCTGAGTTCGCGCGATAAAGAAATCATCCACTTGCTTGGCCGTGGTAAGAGTACCAAAGAAATTGCTGGCCATATGCATCTCACAGAAACCAGTATAGAGAGTTACAGGAAAGATCTGCTACACAAAACACGAACACATAACGTTGCCGAACTTATATCTTTCGCACACAGAACTGGTGTGCTTTCAACATACTCCGAAAACAAGGTATAGACATTTCCTGTTTCCGTAGAATCTACTTCACGCCATTGACTTCCTGCCCGTGACTTCTGAATTTCCATTCGTTAAAAACGATAATGGAGCAAGCTGAAAATCCAGAAAAGAGTAAGCAGAATTTTAACTAGAACGTTATGCAAAGCTTCAGCATGTTTGGCGCAGCAGCTTCTTTCTTCGGAGGCTGGTGTGGCACTGTTCCTATCTCAGTGCTCATCTGGTACATTTTACACCATCATCGCCCTCCCACACCTGACCCTGATCCCTGGTGGAAGATAACATTTGTTGGTGCGTTCACTGGCCTTGTCTTTGGAACGCTGGTCAATACAATCGCACAGGATGCTGCTCTATTGACCAACATCGTATCTGGCTTTGTTGGTGGCGTAGTCGGTGCAAGTTTCGTTGCAAAGGGAACATTATCATCTATCAGAAAATAAGCTATTCCTACATGGGCGCCTCTTCGTGAATTTCGGTACTCTATCTCTTCATACCGGAACCACGAAGACGCCGTGGAGTGTTCCAATGGTCATGCGGAAGCAAGCTTCACATTTGCGATCTCTCGCTCAAACTGCAATAACTTTTTAATAACTAAGTAATGCTTAAAACGGAAAACATAAAGCCGCTCTCAATTATAATTGTTATTACGGCTATCATTCTTTTTGTCTTGTACCTGTTTGATATCTGGGGTGCGACAATTCAGAAAACGGTCTTAGTGCTATTAGTGATTGAATTAGTTATTATGGTTGGCCTGATAATTAAAAAGCACGAGGATAATAATGACCCTCTTCTTGAAAAATCAAAGAGCTCCGGCGTTGCAAAAAAAGGTGATGACAGCGCTGGGAAAGAATCCGACTATTCAAAAACGCCCATCGCTGTATGGTCGCAGATTGCAGCCACCGGGTTAATAGGCGTTGCCGGAATTTCTTTTACAGTATCGAATTCAATTAACGAATCAAAAAGGCAGCAAAAGGAAATGGCCACCGACCTGATGGCTAACCGTGAGCAGTCTGAAACGTTGTTCAGGCAATCAATGTTCGAACCTCTTATTAAAAAAATATTTGATGATACTTCATCGCTTGAAAAACGATTTTCCGTATTTGAATTATTTCAAAACAACTTCCATGATCTTTTTGATTCACGTTCGCTCTATGACCTGATATGGAACACTGCGGAAACAAGAATAATACAATATAAGGATAGCACCAACGCAAAAGCGGTTGCAATTCTCACAGAAACTAATAAGATCAAGAGAAGACTTTTGAGTCTTGCTAAATACACCAATGCAAAGCAAGAGGCCCTGATTTCCATATCTGAAGAATTTTTGGATACCATGTTGGTTTGTGACTCTAACCGAGTGGAGTTTTATTTATCGGACGACAAGGAAGAATTGATTAGCATCCAATTGCTCACAGCCAGCGTTGATACATTAACAAAAGATATCCCAATGATATTGAGTATCGGATGTGAAGGCGAAGGGAAACCTCTCAAAATCAATAATGGCAAAAAGATCCACCTTTCTTATTTTGATTCGCCCCTGAGCAACAACTTCATGCTGCCCGATGGACACCGGATCGCTGTGATACTAAAAGACCTTATACCACCCAATCTAGCCTTGATAAGATTCGCCCATTTTCCCAGTGATTATGTCACCATTGGTTATCGTCCATCTGTTGTTCAGGTGAATGAACTAATCGATGATGAACATGAGAATTGAAAGTGATTTACCAAATTTTATATCATACTAAAGGCCGCGTCATTCTTTCCTGGCCGAGCTAAAGCTCATGGAAAAATTAGGATTTAGTTGCCCGCTTTTTGCTTCTCGAAACGCCTGCCCCTCGGCTTTTAGCCATCTGCTATAATTTCTTCTATTGCTTTAATAGAACATTAGGATTTAGTTTTCACAACTTTTAACTTTTGCCCTCGGCTTAAACTTTTGACTATACCAACTATGAATACCAAGTCAATAACGCTTCTCTACGCATTTCTATTTGCTGTTGCTTTCTCATGCTCAGCTCCCGCTGATAAGAATGAGGAATCTTCAACCACTGCCGCTACAAAACTTGATGTAGCAAAACTCGAAGAGACTTTGGGAATGAAGGGCGTTGAAAAGAATGGTGAATACAAAGTTACTGTTCCGCAAAACGACCTTAATGTTGTTGTTGATAGTTTTAAGATCATTCCGCCCATGGGCCTTGGTAGTTGGGCAGCGTTTACGCCTTCAGCGGATGGCGCCATGGTAATGGGCGATATCATCGTAACGGAAACCGATTTACGCCCCGTACAGGCGGAAGTGATAGCACAGGGCCTGACAGTAACAGCAATCCATAATCACTTTGTTCGCGATAAACCACACGTTATGTATATGCACATCGGTGGCATGGGCTCACAAGAACAACTTGCAAAAAGCGTAAAGGCCGTGTTCGACAAAGTCACAGAAGTTCGTGGCAAGAATCCTGCGGATGGAAATAAGGATGAAGTCGAGAACACGCTCGATACACAAGCACTTGATAATATTCTCGGAAGCAAAGGTGAAATGGCGAGAGGTGTATTCAAACATACTATCGGCAGACCTGATGTTGATTTGAAGGATCATAGTGCAGCAGTAAGCGCGTTTGCGGGATTTAACACATGGGCGGCATGGCAGGGAACACCAGCACGCGCAGCGGTTGCCGGAGACTTTGCCATGTTGGAAAACGAAGTTGCTGATGTCATAAAAGCATTGATAGAAAATGACTTCGAAGTCGTAGCAGTTCACAATCACATGATCCATGAAGAGCCGCGTATATTTTTCCTTCACTACTGGGGAGTAGGACCTGCAGAAAAACTCGCCAACGGATTGAAATCTGCGTTAAGCAAAACCGGGAAACAAAAAACCAATTCTACTGCTGCGATAATGCCTAACTTCGTGGAAGTCCTGTGCAAGAATTAACATG
>CBQWHS010000557.1:0-3750 GCA_967728665.1 uncultured Chryseosolibacter sp.
CCTGATTCTTTCAAAGCCTTCGCCATCTTTTCTGATTTTTCGCTTGGCACAATTCGGTCTTTCTTTCCAGCATAGATTCTCCAATTCGTTTTTGCCATGGCACTGGATTTCTTTTCATCACCATGGCCAGAAATTGCAACCGCTGCAGCAAATAATCCCGGATTAGCAGCAACAGTAGTATAAGTTCCATAAGCACCCATCGAAAGGCCTACGATGTAAATTCGATTCGGATCGATGTTATTAGCTGCAACGAGGTTGTTGATCATTCTTCTCAGTAAATCTTGTATCGGCAAATCAAACCATTTGTTTTCTAAAGGACATTGTGGAAATACAACGTACGATGGATATTGTTTACTAATGCTGTCCGATTGAAAAAGAGATGCCCCCCATTTCAATTGCTTTTCATTGTCTGTTCCTCTTTCATCAATGCCATGAAGGAAAATTATTAATGGATAAGTCGATGTAGAATCATAATTGCGCGGTGTCATGATCCGGTAAGGAAGCGACTCAAAATTTGCGAGCTGAAAAAAGGCTGAGTCTTTGAAAATCAGATTTGTCTTTAGAGAAGAAGTTGCCGGCGAAGCAACCTGTGAGGAATCGCTTGCTGTTGCTGTTGCCGATTTCTCGACCGGTTGCTGTGGAATAATTTCATCTTCGTCTTTGCAAGCAATACAGAAAAAGAAGACAAGAGATAATAATACAGTAACTCTGTTCATGAGGTTTTGGTATGTGAAGATGTCAACACTTGCAACGCCTCAAAAGCTCCTTGATGTATGTTGTTTTCGCAGGAAGGGCGGATATGCCTTTTGGAGGTTTATAAGATCGTTAACTCGTTGCCGATTGCTTTCAATCAACCGCCAGCAAAAAAGTTCTCATTGAATTTTCTTGCCGTTTAGTTCAATTGTCATATACCATTGAAAACCGCCGAATTCTAACGGCTTTAAAATATATTTCAGTGAAAGTTCAATGGAATTGTTTTCAGCAATAATCCAGTCGCTTAAAAAACTTTTAACGATCGGATCTATTAACTCCATGAATCGCGAATCACCTTCCGTAGAAATCATTTGAATTTTTGCAGACCCATTGTCGGAGGAGATTTGATATTTCACTTCCGAATTTTTTCTATAGACTTTTTCAACATGAATATAAAATTCAGCTTGTGTTACAAGCCATAGCCGATGGAGTCCTCCGAGAAATGAACTCTCAACTTCGTTGTTTCCGGTTGATCTGTCTTGTAAAAATTTACGAGTTGAGTGATCGTATACATGAAGCACGGTACCAGCGGAATCGTAATATTTCCACTTTCCAAATTTTTCATCTTCCAGGTAAAGCCCTTCGGCTAATAGTTTTTGTCCACTGGTATCGTAAACCAATGTTTTTTGATACTTACGTAGTTCATTTGATTCCAGTAATCCGGACCTTAGCATTGCATCTGGCCCTTCAGACGCGATAACGGTGGTATCAGTCAGCGGTTGATATTCTATCCACGGTCCGATTCGTTTGCCTCGGAAATATTCACCCCGACAATAAAGGGAATTAAATTCATTTGGGTAAAAATAATACCAATCGTTATGCGATTGATTTTTTTGAAAACTGCCGAAAACAAGCAAGCTGCCAAATGCGTCCATACGAGTCTTGATGTATTGGCCATGTTTTACACCTAGCGCTTCGTAATACTCTTCGTTAGTAAGAGCTGTGTGATGAGTTTTTTTCTTGAGTTGTGAAAAAGCAGGAAACGACAGAATAATAAACACCAAGCATAGCAACGATGAAACCTGTCTCGGCATAGACGTCTTTAAAATCCTTATTTAAACTTAGAAAAATCTGAGCGGATTGCAATTCGGGTTACTTTAATTCTCAGCGTGTCGAGTTTGATTAATAGAGAACGCGGAATTTTATCGTGTTATCTATTGCTCGCAGCTTAACAATCACATCTTTATCATACTGCTTGTTGATGTCAGTGATAACATAGCCAACCAACTCATTTGTCTTGAGATATTGACCCACAATGTTAATTCCATTGTCAGCAAGAATCTGATTTATTTTCGCGAGTATTCCAGGCACGTTGTTGTGAATGTGTATCAGCCGATGCGCATTGTCAAGTATAGGGAGTGTGAGGTTTGGAAAGTTGACACTGTTGGAGGTGCTTCCAGTATTGATGTATTCCATTATTTTTCCAGGCACAAAATTTCCAATGTTTTCTTGTGCTTCCAAAGTGCTGCCACCGATATGTGGTGTTAAGATCGTATTTGGCAATCCGCGCAATTCGGATTTAAATTCTTCATCATTACTCACGGGCTCATGCGGAAACACATCAATCGCAGTGCCACCGACTTTTCCACTCAGTATGTTTTCGCGCAATGCCTGAATATCCACCACGTGTCCACGGCTAAGATTGATGAAGATCACGCCCTTTTTCATCAGCGCAAACTCCTTTTGTCCGATCAGATTTGTATTCGAAGCGCGGCCGTCAACATGGAGAGAAATTACATCTGCCTGCTCCAGCACTTCTTTTAACGATTTGCACTTAACGGCATTGCCAAGAGAAAGTTTTTCTTCTGTATCGTAATACAACACTTTCATTCCGAGTGACTCGGCAATAACAGAAAGCTGGGTACCGATGTTTCCGTAACCGATGAGTCCAAGTTTTTTTCCACGTACTTCGAAACTTCCCTTCGCGGATTTATCCCAAATACCTTCGTGCATCTTATTTGACTTCTCAACAATATTTCGGATAAGGATAATCATCTCAGCAATCGCAAGCTCCACAACAGAACGTGTATTGCTGAAAGGTGCGTTGAACACGGCAATTCCCTTACGCGTGGCCTCTTTCAAATCGATCTGGTTTGTGCCGATGCAAAAAGCTCCGATTACCATCAGCCGATTCGCATGTGCCAATACTTTCGCGGTGACTTGTGTTTTAGAACGAATGCCGAGTACAGAAACGTTTTTAATTTTTTGAATCAATTCCTCTTCCGTCATTGCTGCATGGTACGTTTCCACATTGAAACCTTCTGCTTTCAGCAAGTTCAGCGCCACTGGATGTACATTCTCGAGCAGGAGAACATTGATCCGATTTTTTGGGTAAGAGATTGCAGTATTCAACTTGTTCAAATATAAAAATTCGTCCAGGCTGGGCGTAATGTGATCCGCTTTTGTTATAACGCTTTCACGCTCGACATTTTCTGTAAATGCAAAAAACTTATTCGCGAAGCCCGCGTGTTTAATTTCGTAATCTGTGTATCCATCACCAATAACATATACATCGCCATTGAGGTTCAACTTTTTCAGTTGTTCAACTTTTCCTCCATTGGCAGACAATGGATTCTCGACATCAAAGCCAACAACGCGACCCTCTTTGTCGAAGCGAAATTCATTTGCGAGAATATTATCAGACTTGATTCCGAATTCTGTAACAATTGGTTCTATAAATTCTTTAAACCCATTAGAGATAATGTAGATGTTGTCAGCGTAGGTATTAAAAAACTCTTTGTTGCGTTTGAAGGATTCGGAAACGCTTCCTTTGAGTTGGGTAATTAGCGGTGCAAGGTGTTGTTTGCTTGGCGCTAATAAATTTAACCTCCGCTCCAAAGATTCGCGAAAGGAGATTGACCCATCCATTCCCTGGTTTGTGATGTCATGAATTTGTTTTTTGCGTTGCTCTCTTTCAGGATGGTCCTTCAAGGAGATGTCAGCGAGTACGTCAAAGGCTTCAACTTTTGTGAATGTGCTGTCGAAATCGATTACAAA
>CBQWHS010000558.1:0-3745 GCA_967728665.1 uncultured Chryseosolibacter sp.
CTTGTTTCTTCACATTGTCGCAAAACCATTTTACCTCTTTGTCAAAAATAGCAACAGTTTGATGGAACCACATTGGCTGGTGAATGATCGGCGTATAACCCAGCTCATATGCAAGCGAAGTTAACTCGCTCATGTTAAGAACACGTAATTTTTCTTTTGGCGTATTTTTTACCACATCCAGGTTTTGAATCTTCTTAATTCCCTCCAGCGTGTTTTCCGCTAGGAAAAGTCTTTCCATCGATTTATATTCTTTTGCTAGTCGGTATTTGTGATGTCCTTCTTCTTCATTTTTCTTAACAACAGTTGGCGCTTTCGCGATCAGACGCTGAACATTTCGCCAATAAATCCCTGTCCACCAGAAAACAATCAGGAGCAAGCAAGGTATCAGCAGGTAAGCCTTGGACAAACGAGATGAAAATGAAAGGTTAGCAAATAAGTAAGCGAAACCGAAGCCATAAAAGAACACTTCATTTTTATCAGGCACAGGGCTCGTTACGGGAACGATAAATGCCTGGCCTATCACCGCCACAGAAATTAATGCAAAAAGCACCTCGTGCTTATCAATAAAAAATTGTTTCCCTTTTGAAATCTTGTCGATAACAAAAAGGAGAATCATCAATAGAAAGAATTTCTCCCAATATGCCCAGCCCAAAATTTCATTGGCGAAATCCATAACGACAAGCCTCGATTTGTGTGGAGGTTGGCCATGATTGAACCAATACAAAAAGTCGTACTGCAGGAGCGGCAAAATAAAAACGATCGCAAAGAAAATATAGAAGCCAAGAAAAATACCAAATTTTTTCAATGAATGGTCAATGGCTGCGTTGTAACCCAGGATCAAGAGCGACAGAATAAACGCGATTCCTCCAATGTCTTGCTTCGTAAAAAATGAAAAGAAAATAAAAAATGCAGCAGCGCCGAGATTCAGATAGATTTTCCAATCATACGAAACAAGGATCGCCCGAAGTATGAAGTACACGCCAATAATTTCGAAGACAAACACGATGTGATTGTACCATGGCCAGAAATTAAACGAGACATAGGAGAAACAAAATACGATGACGGAAAGTAGAATTACTACAGGCTGTACGTTGAGGGTTTTTAAAATTCCGCGAAAAGCGAGGACCGAAAGGAGATTAATAAAGACCTGTGCCTTAATAAGCGAGTAAAAATATGGTCCAAAAATTTTAAAAAACAACGCGGGAATTACCCAATATCCATAGCCCATAGGAAGTGAATAATCACGGAAGGGCATTTGGCCAAGGTACATCCTGTAAGCACCTTCCCAAGAGAGAAAAATATTTATCCGATAGGGATTATTGAAAAGTAGTGGAAGAAAACAAAAAATGAAGGCTATTAGCAGTTCTACAACCAGGAGCTGGCGTTCAGTAAAAGTCTTTTGGAACATAATTTAAAGGCAAAATATTGCGTGTGAACAGTCTTTTTCGTCAATATCCATTCGTTGGTGCGTAATTTTTATAAGGCTGCTTTATGAAGAAATTCCTTACTAATTGGAATAATTATCCCATTGTTGAAGCCAAAGAAATTTCGTTTGACTATGATGGAGAGTTGGTCGGAAAGTTAACCAATCCTTCAATCGCTCATGGCAATGGACGTTGTTACGGTGATGCTTCATTGTATTCAGATGTTGTTAATACGCTTCGTTTTGACAAACTCTTGTCGTTTGACGATAAGCATGGTATAATCACATGCCAAAGCGGCACTTTGCTCTCGGATATTCTTCAGGTAATTGTGCCTCGTGGTTGGTTTTTGCCCGTTACACCAGGAACGAAGTTCATCACGGTAGGTGGCGCAGTTGCGTCCGACGTCCATGGAAAAAATCATCATGTGGATGGCTCTTTCTCCAATCATATCATTTCCATGAACGTGTTAACGGGCGCGGGCCAGATCATTAAATGCAGCAAGGCATTTAACAGCGATTTATTTTGGGCGACATGCGGTGGAATGGGCTTGACAGGAATTATTCTGGAAGTAGCGTTCAGGTTAAAACATATTCACAGCTCCTATATCCGGCAAAAACAGATCAAAGCAGAAAACCTTGATGAAGTGATGGATCTGTTCGACCAGAATACAGAATCGACATATTCTGTTGCGTGGATTGACTGCTTAAAAAGCGGCAACGGTTTTGGAAGAAGTATTTTGATGTTAGGCGAACACGCTGGAACAGATGAGACGCAGGCCAAAGAAAAACTGACAGCAAAGGATAAATCGTTAATGACGGTGCCGTTCCATTTTCCTTCATTTGTTTTGAATGGAATGTCTGTTAAGATTTTCAATGCACTCTTCTACGCCAAGAACATCAAGAAGGAGATCAACACCGTAGTGCACTACGATCCCTACTTTTATCCGTTGGATTCTATTTTAAGCTGGAATAAAATATACGGTAAGAAAGGTTTTGTTCAATATCAATTTGTGTTGCCCTTGGCCGTCAGTAAAGCAGGCTTGAAGGATATCCTGACTCGGATTAGCAAGCGTGGTATGGGATCTTTTCTTGCTGTGCTCAAATTATTCGGCGAGCAGGACAACCTCATTTCATTTCCGATGCGCGGTTATACGCTTGCGTTGGATTTTTCAATCCAGGATGGACTATTCATATTTTTAGATGAGTTGGATAAAATGGTGGCGGACTATGGAGGCAGAATATATTTATCAAAAGATGCACGGATGTCTAAAGAAATTTTCTGGCGCACATATCCTCATGCGGAGGAATTCAAACAGATCGTTCAGAAATACGATCCAAACAATCAGTTCGTCTCTCACTTGTCGCAACGACTAATGCTTAAGCCATAATGGAAGAAAACGTTTTAATTCTTGGCGCAACGTCCGATATGGCCGTGGCAGTTGCTCGCAAGTTTGCTAAAGAAGGATATTCAATAACGCTCGCTGCCCGTAACATCGAGCGGATGAAGACAATTGCAGCTGATCTGAAAGTCAGATTTAATGGAACTGTGCATTGCGTAACATTTGACGCGCTTGATTTTGCAAGCCATCCCGAGTTTTACTACACGCTTCCGGAAAAACCGGATATGGTCATTTGTGTTTTTGGATTGTTGGGCGATCAGCAAAAGGCGCAGGAGAGTTGGAAGGAATGTGAAGAAATTCTTTTCAGTAACTATGTTGGAGCTGTTTCTATCCTTAATGTTGTTGCTAATGATTTTGAAAAAAGAAAGAAGGGTACAATCATCGGGATAAGTTCTGTCGCAGGCGATCGTGGAAGGCAAAGCAATTATTTTTATGGAAGTGCGAAGGCGGGATTCTCTGCCTATTTATCAGGCCTACGAAATCGACTTTTTCATGCAGGGGTACACGTGCTTACTGTAAAGCCTGGCTTCGTTAAAACCAGGATGATTGAAAATATCAAAACACCTGGACCGATAACTGCAAGTACAGTCAGTGTTGCAAATCACATATTCAAAGGAGCAACAACCAAGTCTGACAGTATTTATGTACTGCCGGTTTGGTCGCCGATAATGATGCTTATCCGCAATATTCCTGAACGCTTTTTCAAGCGGCTAAAGCTTTAGCCGGTATACTTTTTTATCAAATTGGTTAAACTCGGACCAATCATCATGCATTTTAAATCCCTACTAATTACAGAAACTCCTCAAGGAAAATTTGAGCGTTCTATTGTTGAAAAAACAATTGAAGATTTACCACCCGGCGATGTCCTTATTCGTGTCCATTATTCAGCGCTTAATTACAAAGATGGATTATCGGCGACAGG
>CBQWHS010000559.1:0-3740 GCA_967728665.1 uncultured Chryseosolibacter sp.
TGAGTTTTGATCGGCCATCGTCTTCTTCGGTTTTCCCGTAGCCGGAAGATTCATCGTAAAGCTTGATGTAATCATTTACTGAGTCTTTATCGAGTTCTGTCTTAAAAAATCTGATAACATACTCGCGTTCCTTCTCTGTTACCCCGCCATCCTGCTTCGTAATAATGGCAAAAAGCTGTGTCAGGGCTTTCAGTATTTCCTCACTCATGATTCGGGGCTAGTTGGGCTAAAAGTAGTTGATAAAGGTATAAAAAAAATATCGGTTACCACCCAAATTCCACCCTGTGACGGGTACAAAATTGGCTGATAACCGAAGCCCGTAAGAAACAGTTGCGATTAGTAAGTTTTGAATTCAAAAGGGATTTCTACGAGCTCCGAAAACTCTTGTCCCGCTTCTTCCATGTCTTCATCATCTTCATGGAAATACCATTGGATTTTCATTCCCTTAATATCTTCGAGTGATGAGAGGACGTCTAAGATCAATTTTGAAGATGCTGTGTTAAAGTATTCGAGTTTAAAGACAAAATCAGTTGATGAGTTCGGTTCGTTTCCATACTTCTCAATCCATTCTAAAACCGGACGATAAAATTCTGCTGAATCCTCTGGCAGTGAACGACCTGAAATTTCAAAGATCCCATTCTTTTTATCAAGGATTATTTTCGGTGTATCTTCAGTTCCTTCAAGATTTAAGATTTCCATGGTGTATTATACGTTATTGATGTTCAACATTAAATTATTATTCGGCAGTTTCGCGAGGTACATTCACTTTTAAACAGAAGAATGCATATTCATTTGACATTTCAGGGAACATGAATTCAAGTTTTCCTCCCGACTTCCGCGCCATATCCACGAATCCTAAACCCGCTCCTCCTTTTTCTGAGATGGTTGTGTTCTTGATGATCTCCTTGTAAAGCTCCTTCAATCCATCTTTGTCAAGAGCGTTAATTTTTTCCAGTGATTGCTGAAGTTTATCAACATTCTCCTTGCGAATAGGATTGCCTGACATAATGGTATATCGGTTCGTTTCACGACCGATCAGAAAAATTGCTGCATGACTTCGCGTTTGCCCATCAATCAATTCATCACTGTGCTTGACAATATTCTGAAGCGATTCAACCATTACATTAAATACCTTCCGCTTAATGTTTGATTCCTCACCAGAAGAATCAATGTTTCGCTCCGCCATTGCCAGAATTGATTTTGTTGTTTCCTGGGTGAAATCACCCTGGTACACGAGAATCAATTTCTGTGACATCATGGTGCGGTGCAGGTCATAGATGAAGTTCATGCGTCAAATTGGGATTTACAGTTAGTAGATTGCTAAGTTATAAGTTTTTAACATACCTTTTATTCGTCCAAAGGCATATTCGGTTCTAAAATTTGATTCCTATCAAGAGTACGTCATCGGTTTGTTTGGTCTCTCCACGCCACGCTTCCCATTCCTGATCAAAAGTATTGATCGCCTCGTTCATCGGCAGAGAGTGAACGCGTTCGACGATTTCCCGTATTCTCTTAGGTCCAAACTTTCGCCCTTCTGTGCCGCCAAATTGGTCCGGAAATCCATCCGAACTGAAGTAAATAGAGTCACCTTTCTCAAGCTTCACCTTCGTATTCGTGAAATTTGTCTGGTTCTTAAAGATACCTCCACCAATAGGGAACTTGTTTCCTTTGATCTCGTCCATCACACCATTCTTCATAATATAAAGCGGACGGTGCGCACCTGCATATTCGACCTCGCCTTCAGCGACATTTATCTTGCAAAGTGCAATGTCCATTCCGTCTTTCGTTGTGGCGTCTTCATCCTGGCGTAGCGTTGTGGTAACGCCTTCATCAAGGAGATCAAGGATCTTACCAGGCTCAGTGATCTTACGGCTTCGAACGATATCGTTAAGCAAGAAATATCCAATCAATGACAACAAGGCCCCGGGAACACCATGCCCTGTACAGTCAACAGCAGCAATGAAGATCTCGTCTTTGATTTGAACAAACCAAGGGAAGTCTCCGGAGACAACGTCACGAGGTTTGTACAGGATAAATGAATCCGGAAGCGCTCGATTGATCAGACGTGTATTTGGTAGGATAGCAGTTTGAATGCGTTTCGCGTAGTTGATACTTTCGGTGATCTTCTTGTTTTTATTTTGAACTTCGAGTTCGATCATCTTTCGCTCTGTAATGTCGTGCGAAACCACCAAGACGGACTCGAGTTTTTCGGATTCATCAAATTCCGGAATGGCATTTACTTGCATCACACGTTTACCCATCTGCGAAGGGAAATCCATTTCCGTGGCAACTTTTGCATTCGTTGAATTTACTTGTTCAACGATCTTGAGCCAACCTTCAAGCACGTGTGTATCAAGGTGAGTCTCTTTCGCTTTTTTATTCAAGAAGGTTTCGGGTCCTTTGCCCGTGTACGATTCAATCACCGGGTTAATGTAAGAGATCAATCCATCCTCAAGACGTGTGATAAGATCAGGAGAGTTTTCAGACAATGCCTGCATTTTGCTTCGCATGCGTTGTTCCAACTCAGCACGTCTTCGCTCAGTAATGTCACGAGAATTAAGAATGTAGCCATGAATCGCCCGATTACTCATGAAGTTTGTACCGGCTGACTCGATCCATATATAACTGCCGTCCTTCGCTTTGTATTCGTATTGAACTGTTAGTTTTTCATTGGGACTTTGTCTCATTCTGCGGAAAAAGTCCTTGAACGTTTCGCGATAGTCAGGATGTACTTTATCGATATCACTCTTGCCAATGAGTTCACGTAATCCGTAGCCAAGAATTGTTTCAACCGAAGGAGAGATGTATCGGATGCTTTCGTCTTCCTCGTAAATAGTAATAACCTCAGAAGCGTTTTCCAAAAGCAACTGCATGCGCTTTTGTGTGTGATTAACTTCCTCAATTTGTTCTTCAAGTTTTTGATTCGAACGCTTGAGCTCCTCCTGCGTTGCTTGCATTTCTTCAGCGTTCTGGCGCAACACTTCTTGTTTTTCTTTCAGCTCGTTACTCATCGCCTGGGATTCTGCAAGCAGGTGACGGGTGCGTTCGTTTACTTTGATGTTGAAAATTGTTCGGGCAAGAATCAAGCTTAATTCCTGAACAAAATTCACTTGTGCTTTATCGAATTTTTTAAAGCCCGCAAATTCAAGAACTCCGTAAACTTCTTCGTTGGTAATCAATGGAACAATCAGGATACACGTTGGACGCTGATCGCCAAGAATACCGGACGTTACCGAAACATAATCATCTGGAATTTCAGTTCTAAGAATAGTATCCTTTTCGGCAGCAGCCTGACCGACCAATCCCTCAGCGAGTTTGAATTTTGCTTTTAAATATTTTTTTCTGTTGTACGCATAGCTGGCCCTCATTTCGATAATGGGCTTGCCGTTTTGATCATCGACCACATAGAACGCTCCCTGGATTGCGCCAATTTTGCCAAGAATAAATTTGATCACGTCTTCGCCAAGTTCGTCTGTGGAATCATGCATACGCAGAATTTCGCTGATCTCTGCAACACCGCGTACGATCCAGTTGCGTTCTTTGTCCCTGCGTTCATTCTCAATCAGGTTGTTGCGCATGTTGATCAGAGACATACCAAGAATATCATTGTCGCTGACAGGTCTGAAATCCACATCATATTTACCTTCCCCGATATGTTGCGCAAACTCAGCGTTGCCTTTCAAGGTGTGAACAAGCTCGTCAACTTTTGTAGCCATCTGGCCAAACTCATCTTTTGAATG
>CBQWHS010000560.1:0-3740 GCA_967728665.1 uncultured Chryseosolibacter sp.
GATGTTTACAACAAAGATCTCATCGACAAGAAACTTCAATTCAATCCAAAAGGTGCAGACATCAGCGGGCTTTATATGGATGACGGATATTTATTCTTTCACATAAATCCTGTTGAAGTGGCTGTCGCGGGAGATTCTATCGATGTTGAAATGCGAATTTTTGAGGGAGAGCAGGCAACGTTTAATGAAGTCACCATCAGTGGAAACGAACGCACGAGTGATCACGTGATCCGCCGGGAACTCAGCACACTGCCAGGACAAAAATTCAGACGCTCAGATATCATTCGCACACAGCAGAGCTTGTCTCAGCTGGGATATTTTGCACCTGATAAAGTCAGTCAGAATCTTGTTCCAAATCAGGCGAACGGAACTGTTGACATTGAATGGAAAGTGGAGGAACAATCAAACGATCAGATAGAACTTTCTGGTGGTTGGGGCGGATACTACGGTTTTGTTGGAACGCTTGGTTTAACGTTCAATAATTTTTCGCTTCGCAATATTCCTCACCTGAAAAATTGGAAGCCTCTTCCTGTTGGTGATGGTCAGCGATTGCAGGTTCGCTTCCAGGCAAATGGAAGACAATATCAGAGCTACAGTTTCTCGTTCACTGAACCTTGGCTCGGCGGAAGAAAGCCACATTCGTTAACGGTTAGTTTGAACAGTTCTGTGCAACGTTCATTGTACGGCTACTCGGTTAACTCTGATCCATCAATCAGCAATCCGATGCTTCAGGTTCATAGTATCACAGTTGGTCTGGGAAGACGCCTGGAGTGGCCCGACAATTACTTCACGCTCACAAATTCCGTTTCATACCTCCGCTACATTCTAAATAATTGGTCTTCAGGACTTGGATTCAGCAACGGTGTGGCCAACAGCTTCACGTTCAACACAACAATTTCGCGCAATAGTGTAAATGAGATTATGTATCCTTCACAAGGATCTACAATTTCTTTGGCAGTCACGCTGACACCTCCGCATTCGCTCTGGAGAGACATTAATTATGAAACAGCATCGGCACAAGACAAATACAAGTGGGTGGAGTTTCACAAGTGGATGTTTGATGCCCGTTATTACCTTCCACTCGACAACAAGAAGAAACTTGTGCTTGAGGCAAAGGCACACTTCGGATTTATCGGATCATATTCAAAAGCTGCCGGCATCGGACCGTTTGAAAGGTTCTTCCTCGGTGGTGATGGTCTGGCCGGTGGATTCAACTCATTCCTACTAGGACAGGATATTATCGGCTTGCGCGGCTATCAGAATAATAAAATAACGCCTCCGCTTTACAACAACTATGGAACGGTCAGCGTAGGCAGTGCCCTTCAAGGTGGAATTGTTTATGACAAGTTAGGACTTGAGTTACGCTACCCGGTAACAACTGGTAGTGCCGCCACTATTTATGGATTTGTCTTTACTGAGGCAGGTAACAACTGGAACAATTATGAAGACTTCAACCCGTTTAACCTGTATAAATCGGCAGGTTTTGGCGCAAGAATTTTCATGCCTGCGTTTGGGTTGATAGGTTTAAACTGGGCGTATGGTTTCGATACGCTGCCGAATGCAACCCAACGTAGTGGATCACAATTCCACTTTACCATTGGTCAGCAAATCAGATAATTATGAGGATTTATTTTATTACAATATTTTTTCTCATTTTCGGCCTGAATTTTGTCAACGCTCAGAGGTTCGGATACATTGACACTGATTTCATCTTGAATAAAATGCCAGAATACAAGAAGGCACAAGACGAAATTAACCTGCTTTCTGAAGCGTGGGAAAAAGAAGTGCAGGACATGGCCAAGAAAATCGAGGGCATGTATAGCGCTTATCAGGCAGAACAAGTTCTTCTGACAGAAGAGATGAAGAAGGAGAGGACTGGCGCAATTCAGAAGAAAGAAGCCGAAATGAAAGAGTATCAAAAAAAGGTTTTTGGTTTTGGCGGATTATTCTTTCTAAAAAAACAAGAGCTTATCAAACCGATACAGGACAAGGTTTGGGATGCGGTAGATAAAGTTGCCAAGCAAAACAATTTGGCGGTAGTTTTTGATAAAGCAGGAGAACTCGTCATGATCTATACAGATCCGCGTTACGATTACACGGACTTTGTATTAGATGAGCTTGGACTGGGTGATCCTAATGATAAGGTTAAAAATTAATAATACAATTAAACTCCAATGAGAAAAATCGTTTCATTCGTTGTGCTGGCATTAGGTTTCTTTGCTGCCCACTCACAAACTCCGACAACAAGCACCAAGGTTGGCTACGCTGATGTCGATTATATTTTTAGTCAGATGCCAGAGGCGAAGCAAATTGATGCTGAGTTGAAGTCAACACAGACGATGTTGAAAAATCAGATCGAAGCGAAAGCTCAGGATTTTCAAAAGAAACTGGCTGACTATAATGCCAACTTAAATACTATGCTTGATGCTGTTCGCCAAAACACAGAACGCGAATTGCAGCAAATGCAACAAAATCTTGAGAAGTTGCAACAAGACGCTCAGACTACAATCCAAAGCAAGCAAACACAGTTGATGGAACCGGTTTACAAAAAAGTTGGTAAAGCAATTGAAGATGTTGCGAAAGAAAACGGCTACAGCTTCATCCTAAGCCAGCAAATCGGTGGACTGGATGTAATTCTTTATGGTGACGAGAAGATGGATATCTCAGATCTCGTGCTAAAGAAATTAGGAATCACTCCTAAGCCTGCTGAAACCAAACCGGCTGCAACTAATCCTAAGTGATTTAAAATATTTATTTAATTTGAAGCCTTCCCAAACGGGAAGGCTTTTTGTTTTAATGACTTCCTGTTATGATCATTCCAAAACCATTGACAGTTGGGGATAAGGCAATAATTATTGCTCCGGGAAAAAAAATTAACAAGGAAGATGTTCTCTTCAGCGCAGATGTTCTTCGGGCTTGGGGTTTACACGTTGAGTTCGGCAAAAATCTTTTTCGTTCCACTGATTATTATTTGTCTGCGACAGATGATGAGCGTCTGGAGGATTTGCAATCAGCGATAAATGACGAAACCATAGGCGCAATAATTTGTGCGCGGGGTGGATATGGGATGACGCGACTGCTGGATCGGCTTAACGTTTCATCGCTGCAAAAATCTCCCAAATGGATTGTGGGATTCAGTGACATCACAGCATTTCATCTGTTACTCACAAAATCCGGAATTGCATCTGTACATGGAACTATGCCGGTGCTATTCAAAAAGTCGGATTCAAAAGACTCAATTGAGTCTTTGAGGTCGGTTCTTTTTGGTAATGACTTTGTTCGCGAGATTTCATCATCAACAAATAATCGAAATGGCGATGCAAATGGAAAGTTGGTTGGTGGCAATCTTTCGTTGATTTGCGATTCACTGGGAACTGTGAGCGAAATCGAAACACAAAACAAAATACTTCTCCTTGAAGAGATTGATGAATACAACTATAAGATTGATCGGATGATCACACAGCTAAAACGTGCTGGCAAATTCAAAAATCTAAATGCCCTTATTATTGGTCACTTCACGGATGTTAATGAAAGTGAGCCTCCGTTCGGATTTTCTGTTCAGGAAATAGTCTTAAACGCTGTAAAGGATTATGGATTTCCAGTCGCATTTAATTTCCCTTCTGGACACGAGAATCCGAATCTTGCCTGGATCGAAGGCGGGGAAATTCAACTCAGTGTACGTGACGACAAAACGTATTTAAAATCGAATTCTTTTAGATCAAATAATCTATAAGCGCATA
>CBQWHS010000561.1:0-3737 GCA_967728665.1 uncultured Chryseosolibacter sp.
GACTAAGTGGAAACAATCAAGATTCTGCTTTTGTAAAAGCATTGAATACTGCATCAGTACGTTCGAAGACTAGCCAGCAGAGTTTCAGCTCGATATTCTTTAAGGCCTACCAGGATGCTAATCCTGGCAAACGCCTTGCACCCCTTTTCGCTACTGCCTCAACTCGTGGTCGAATCAGTTTGAATGCGTCTGACGCTGAAGTAATCTCAATTGTCAACGCTGAAATTGAAAGTGCGATCGATCGGTCGTTCACAATTTTAAGCAATCGTATTGATCAGTTCGGAACGTCTCAACCGCAGATCCAGCGCCTGCAAGGCACAAACAGGATTCAAATTGAAATTCCGGGCGCAGAAAATCCTCAGCGCGTTCGCAAATTATTACAAGGTGTCGCAAAGCTTGAATTCTGGGATGTTGTGGAAACAGGAACCTTGAATCCACAGCTTTCATCAATCAACGACTTGCTGATAAAAGAACAGCGGGAGAAGAGCAAATCCAACGAACAAGCTGCGACTCCTCAAAAGACGGAATCATTAAACGATGTTCTTAAAAGTGGTGATCAAAAAACTGATTCCACAGCGTCTGCCCTTGAGAAAAGCCTTGCTACAGCAGCCGATAGCACGGGCCTCGATTCCCTCCAAACGCTTGGAATTTCTCCATTGATTTCACTCAGCTCTCCTCCATATTCTTTTCGATATGATTTGAAAGATACGGCAGCCATCAACGTCATCTTTAAGCGTGAAGATGTTCTTAATAGATTACCTCGCAACGTAGGCGTTTTCTGGGCAAACAAAGAAGACAAACTTTCGGCCGACATCAATGAAGAACCAAAACTTCAACTTTATTTTCTTGACCTTGGAAGAAATCATAAATCTAAATTGACAGGCGAAGCAATTGTCAATGCACGCAAAGACTTCGATGAAAGAGGTCGCCATGCGGTGAGCATGAACATGAACTCAGCCGGTACGCGTGTATGGGCAAAATGGACACAAGATGCAGCAACAAAAGGATCACGCATAGCCATCACGTTGGATAATTTGGTTTATTCTGCGCCTGGTGTCAATGAGGAAATTCCTTATGGTAGCTCTATCATTTCTGGAAATTTCACCGACGAAGAAGCAAAAGACCTTGCCAATATTTTGAAAGCTGGTTCTTTGCCTGCCACCCCAATAATTGTAGAAGAAACTGTTGTTGGACCAACGCTTGGAGCAGAATCAATCCAAAATGGCTTGATTTCTATTATTGTTGGATTCATCATCATTATTCTTTTCATGGTGGTGACCTATAGTCAATCGGGCTGGATCGCAGATGCTGCAGTTGTTTTGAACTTATTTTTCCTTTTGGGAATCCTGGCCTCGTTAAATGCTGCGCTTACACTTCCTGGTATCGCAGGTATTCTTTTGTCTCTGGCCATTGCCGTTGACTCAAACGTTCTTATAAATGAACGTGTGAAAGAAGATCTTAATGATGGCAAACCAATGAACCTTGCCGTCACCAACGGATATAAAAATGCGTTCTCCGCGATCATCGACTCAAACGTAACAACGTTGATCAAAGGATTTGTATTGTTAACATTTGGTTCTGGGTTGATTTACGGGTTTGCGGTAACATTGATCATCGGTATCCTCTGCTCCCTGTTCACTTCGGTGTTGTTCACCCGTTTAATTTTTGAATATTTTACCAAGCGTGGCAAAACATTGAGTTTCTCTTTCCCTTGGTCAAAAAATCTCTTCAAGAAAATCAACATCGATTTCATTGCGAATAGAAAGATCTATTATTCAATTTCCGGAGCGATCATTATTGCTGGAATGATTTCCCTTGGCATAAAGGGTTTGAATTATGGAATCGATTTTAAAGGAGGCCGCACGTATCTCGTTCAATTTGACAAAGCTATTAGCACAGAAGAATTGAAAAACAGCCTTGCAACTTCTTTTGGATCTACACCAGAAGTCAAGACTTATGGTTTCAATAATAAATTCCAGGTAACAACAAGTTATTTGATTGAAGATGACTCAGAACAAGCCACCAACACTGCTGAGACAAAACTCAATGAAGGGATGGCAAAATTACCTGGAACAAAAGCACAGTTGTTAAGCTCAACGAAGGTTGGACCAACAGTGGCAACTGATATTAAAGTATCAGCGATGTACGCATTGGGCATCGCTATGGGTCTGATGTTCCTTTACATCTTAATTCGTTTTAGGAAATGGCAATTTGCCTTAGGCACAATGGTGAGCTTGATTCACACGGTATTGGTCGTGGTCTCTATTTTCAGCTTGCTTGAAAACGTGATGCCATTCTCCCTTGAGATTGACCAATCATTTGTGGCTGCCATCCTCACCGTCATCGGTTATTCAATCAACGATAGTGTTGTCGTGTTTGACCGTGTACGCGAATTCCTTGCGGGCATGAAGACTGGCGATAACCAAGCTCGCGTAATTAACAGCGCATTAAATGATACGCTAAGCCGCACATTGATAACAGGTATGTCAACAATATTCGTAATCATAATCCTGTTCCTTTTCGGAGGTGAAACCATTAAAGGATTCACTTTTGCAATGTTGATCGGAGTTATGATTGGTACCTACGCTTCATTGTGTATTGGAACACCAGTCCTTGTCGACTTCTCGTCAAAAGCTTCTAAGAAATTAGAACCGAAGCCAGCAAAAGCTTAAGCATCTCCAAAAAATAAAAGGCTTGCAGCAATGCAGGCCTTTTTTATTTGTGTTCGTTTTGCGACTACTGCGATGTGTGTAGAATTAATTCCGTCACTCTTGAAAAAGAGAATTACTTTTTGTCAGATGCCGGTTGATGTTCCTGAATCTTTACATGTTGCTTATTCACTTCTTGCATGATATCCCGGTGAAACCTGCGTTCAGTACCCTTCATGTGCTCAAATTCTTCTGTCATCTCGGCGATCACCGCTTTGGCATCTTCATACTTTCCGAACTCACATAAAAAACGAGCGAGCTCTTTTCGGTGCACATAATTAGTGTTTGGCTTGTCCATGCTTTTAAAAACTGTTTCTGCTTCGGTGGATTTACCAGAGTAATGCAAGGCCCACGCATAGGCCAGACGTTGTTCTGAGTTTTTGAACGAGCTGACTGGGTTAAGAAGTATTCCTAACTCGACTGCCTCCGGGAATTGGTTATTGAGATAATAAGCATGGAGAAGTTTCATTCGCACGGCCGGATCGTCTGCCATGAATCCCGTTAGTGACTCTTTGAATAGCACTATGGCATCATCATATCGACCGCAGTCGATATACGCTTCCGCGAGATTCAACTTATTCGTTAATGTATCGCTAAATCTATGGGCTTTCTCTAACTGTTCTACCTTGTAATTACTATTTACCACTGTCTTCACAGTCTCTGTTATGTTGGAGATGCTTTTCCTGTTATAAAAATGATGAAAAAGATAAATCGCACATCCAACCCCTGGAAAAAGTAAGATCAGCCAATACCATCGCGTTTCCGAGTTGTTTCGATAAGCATGGTATGCACAAAACGCTTGTAGTAGAAGAACAGGAGTGTATAATCCGAGCATGAAGGGTTTGTTTTACTGATGGAATTTAGCAATTAAATTCTTGCGATGGCCAATTGCATATTTCATGATGGAAGTCACGGGAGTAAAAGCGCGAATTGCAATTCAGCCGGACCCTAAAAACAAAAAAGCCTCGTATTAGGAGAATACGAGGCTTTAGATAATAAAAAATAGGCAACGACTTACTCTCCCAGGTG
>CBQWHS010000562.1:0-3736 GCA_967728665.1 uncultured Chryseosolibacter sp.
CGTTGATAAACTATGACGTTAGTATTTTTTATCTGAACTATAATAATCGCATTGGAGAAGTGCAGTTTCATGATGAGAACGATCGCGTGTTAAGAATGCGATCAAACATCGGTCAGGCTGTTATTCAAGGTGTGGAAGCATATGGAGAAATAGACTTGCTAGGTTACGCTTCTTCTCTGCTTGATCAACGGTGGAGCGGAGTTGTTTTCGGAAACGCTGCGTTCATAAAATCACAATACAAAAAAAGTAAGGAGCCTGGAGTTGTGGGGAACGATGTTGAGTTTGTTCCAAAATGGAATATCAAATCAGGAGTGCGGTTGGGTTATAAAAACATTAAAGCTTCTTTCCAATACACCTATCTCTCAGACCAATTTACAGATGCCACCAATGCGGGTGATGTCACAAAATCGAGCGATGATGGCGTTTCCGCTGTCATCGGGCTGATACCTTCCTTTTCAGTAATGGATTTCAGCTTGTCTTATCAAATCAAAAAATTCAGGTTTGAAGGAAGTGTAAACAATCTGGCAAATCAAATGTATTTCACACGAAGAGCTACCGGATATCCAGGACCTGGAATTCTTCCGTCGGACGGAAGGGGTTTCTACGCAACGGTGCAAGTGAAACTGTAGCGATATCAGGAATACTGAATTTTTAACTCTCAGTCGCCAGGCTGAGAATCGGTTATGTTCTCTTTCGATTTTTGCTTCGGCGTCAACAGGCCTTCAAATGTGATTGCCACGGACAGAACATTTGAATAGTCAAAAATTTTCCCTGACATTCTCTCCTGTACTAAGTAAACGTATCCCAGGTTAAGTTTGACATGTTCTACAACGCGATATGTAAAACCAGCAAACAATCTATTTTGATTAAGAATGGCAGGCGAGCCTTTTACAGCGCCTCCAAATTCAAAGAACACTTCATCGTATAAGGTAAACGTTACAGGGTGCTCCCACTTTGCGAGGGTGTGCTCAATTTGTCCGCGATACCGAAACCGAAAATTTGAGACGTAGTCGCCTGCAACAAATAAATCACGGGTGCGATACTCCGCAGTATACCGATGGTTTACATTAAAAATACAAATAGGACTTGAATGCTCGATTTGAAACATCCATCGATATTCCTTTACGCCTCGATTGCCATTGTCTCCCTGTGGAATTAATCCGATCGAATTGAAATAAACAAATGGTGTAAATGTGAGGCGAAGGTTTTGCGTCCATTTATAATAAAGCGCAGCAGTATAGCTCGTGGTTTGGTGATAGCGAAATATATTAGCCTTCTGAGCATTCGGATCATTCTGCGTGCGATTCTGATAATACACCTCCCATTTGAGCTTATCAGTGAAATTATCGGCAATGCCGAGCCTCCCCCAAAATGTATTATGATGATAATGAATTGGCGCCTGAGAAAAACTTTCGAATTGAAATACGAAAAGAAAAGACAAAGTTAGGTATCGAAGCGTCATGGAGATGAGCAAATCAATTTCAAAAGTAACAACTTTGTATCGATACTTAATACAGACGGAGAGTTAGATTATACAGAACATATTTAACAAGCTAAACTCGCAGATACTAATTATAAAATGAGCTTAAGCAATCTCGCATAGATAATTTAAGCATTTGTGTTCCTTTACTCCTTCGTTAATGTGCTGCGATAGCGCGAAGGAATTTGGCCGGTATGTTTTTTGAAATTTCTATTGAAGTGACTTTGATCTGAGAAGCCGGTGAGGTAGGCGATCTCCGACAGGGTTCGCTTCGTGTCTTTCATTAATTCTATTGCTTTCTCAATTCGCAATTTTCGAATGTAATCTCCAAAAGTCATGTCATCGAAGTAGCGGGAGAATTCTCGTGACAAATAGGCTGGATGAACATCTAGCATTTTTGATATCTGCGTGAGCGAAAGCGCGAGGTTGGTGTCGATCTGATCCTGTATAATTTCTTTCAGCTCCTGAGCCCATGATGGGATACGTTTTTTCGGTTGCTCCTTAAGAAATTTTTTGTAAACGTCTGCGAAAATATGGTCAATTGGATTCTGCGTGTGCCGAACGAGTTGCAACTCTCTGGCCCAAGTGAACAAGGCATCGTACAAAATAAAACCTTGATCGAGAAGTTTATGGTCATCCGTGATATTTTGGGAAAGCCCTGCGGATATCGCCCAAAGTCCTGCAGATTGAATTGCCAGATCGTGACGATCAGTATCCGCACCACGAACAACTACAGCCATGGTTTTTAGCGCCGGCTCAGACAGCGAGTGTTTCTTGAGAATGTAATCGAACGTACATTCACTTCCATAATGAGAATACTCAACATCCGGCAGGTCAAACGGAATTGCCTTCAGTTGTTTCGACTTGCTGATCACTTCATCCGCCGGAAAAAATAAAAATTCCGCTTCACTGTCAACAAATCTTTTGATGAGCCACGGACAAGCCAGGCGATCAATTTTTGGGCGCTCACGCGTAATCCATTTCATAGCGACACCAATGTACTCATGGCGTTTCTGGTTCAAAAGAAAACGGTGGGAAATCCACGAACCAAGAAAATAAATTCAATGCACTACCCTCGCGCGCGAACTTTTGGGATTACTTGGCCTTGGATTTTTGCTTCTCTGCATTTTTTGCAATCCGAAATTTAACGATGCGTGTAATTAACGATTTTGGCAATGGTTGGTCATAGGGAAATTGAACAGTTCCTTTTGACCCTTTATAGACAGACAATTCCTTTTTGAATTCCTCTATTCCTCCGGGAGCCGGATAAAAGCCAATATGATTTTTGAACCCTCCAAAATGCACGAGGTTTCCATTCAGTACATAGGTAGGGATTGCATACTTGATTGCCTCTTCGGCTTTTGGTGCAGCTTTGCGAATTGTTTCGCGTATCTCCTGAAGGCGAAGCTGAATTTCCTTAGGAAAACCTGCAATGTATTCATCGATGTTTTTGGCTTCATTGCGCTGCATATGATTGATGGATTAGTAGACCAAAAATATGTGCTCGCTGCAACACAAGGAATAGCCGAACACGACAATTTTCAAGGGCAAATGCGGCATTATCGAATTTATCCCTCCCGGAGTAGAGTCACAAAAATTTTGATGCTAGACGGGTTGTTGTTCTTTTTGCTCGGCCAACCACCCGTCCGATTTCACTTTATTCGAAAATGTCTTGACGGAATCTTCAATTGTATTCACGATCTCTTTAGCTTTTTCAGTGCCAAAAATTCCCGCGATTGTAATTCCAGTCGCTACTCCGCCTAATGCAGCAAGCAGTACCCTATTTTGTTTCACCAGCGGCTTCAGCTGCTTTTTATAGAATGATTTCTTACTCTTCTTTCCCATAACGCATTCACTTTGTTTTAGCGACTAAAAATTGATGCCTGTGATGGCTTTTATGCCCAAGAATATCCCCATTGGCCAATATCCGGTGACGTAATCAATTAACAGGCAATGTATTGCATTTTCAATGTTAAGTTTATGTTAACTTGTTTAACATTTTAGCAACCTGCTATACATTTGATCTACTAACCTAACAAACCTCATGAAAATTGTTTCAAAAAAAGAAGTGAAAGCGACTGTTGATCAGTCATTAGCTAATATTATTTCTCAATTGGAAATAACATCACCTTCCAAAAAAACAAGCAAGCTCATTGAAAAAGTGAGCAAAAAACTTTCAAGAGAACTAAAGGATGAGCTAAGAAAGCAATTCAAAAAAGAATCAAAAGCTTCAAAACTGAAAGTATCTTCAAAGCC
>CBQWHS010000563.1:0-3733 GCA_967728665.1 uncultured Chryseosolibacter sp.
TCATGTTCCGATGTGGTTTGGAATGGTTGTGTTGTTTTCTTTTTCACTCTTTCACGCAGTACGATATCTTCGGACTCCTTCAGTTCAATCAGATATAAAATCAGTCGAATTTGCGAACGT
Organism: uncultured Chryseosolibacter sp.; assembly: GCA_967728665.1. Lineage (GTDB taxonomy): Bacteria > Bacteroidota > Bacteroidia > Cytophagales > Cyclobacteriaceae > Chryseosolibacter. Next base: position 121 of record CBQWHS010000563.1, read on the forward strand.
GGGTATTGCATTCAATATTCTTGGGTTGATTACTGGCATGCTTTGGGCAAATTATACATGGGGTTCACCTTGGCATGGTGATCCTAAACAAAACGGTGCAGCCATTGCGCTGTTAGTTTACATCGCTTATTTCGTTTTACGTGGGTCGCTTGACAATCATGAACAACGGGCTCGCTTGAGTGCTGTTTACAACATCTTCGCCTTTGCGGCAATGATTCCACTCATTTTTATAATTCCACGCATGACAAGCTCCATGCATCCTGGCAGTGGAGGAAATCCCGGCTTTAATATGTATGACCTGGATAATCGCATGAGGTTGATTTTTTATCCTGCTGTTGTTGGATGGATTTTGATTGGCATCTGGATGGCGAGCCAGCGAATTCGCTATCGTACTTTATCTGAAAAACTTGCTGACTGACAAGATGAAACTATTCACTAAGACATTATTATTTGTTCTCCTGGCAGTTGCCTCGGATTCCGTTTTTGCCAAACAGGTGGAAATGGCTGATGGTATGCGTGCCGATGGGAAAATCTATGTAGTGGTTGCCATGATCTTGCTTATTCTCGCTGGATTTATAGCATATTTATTCATGCTTGACAGAAAGCTCAATAAAATGGAGAAACAACTTCGCGAACGAGAGCAAACCAAACGTTGATTCGAAACGTTTCTTTGTTTAGGACTCGTCCACGATTCAAATTTCACGCATATGAAAAAATCAAGATTAAATTTTAGGCCGCTTTCTCGTTCTAGAATGGGAACACAAATTTCTTCTGTGCACCCCGGATAAACCGTCGATTCATAAATAACGATATCACCTTTTTTTAGTGCAAGCCCGACTGTCGTGCTTGCACTTTGAAGAGGTCTCAAATCCGGTTTTTTTGCATCATCGATGGGAGTAGGGACTGTTATAATAAAGTAATTGGCGGCTTTCAAATCTTCACTATGTGATGAGAAAGACAGTTTCTTAGCGCGGGACAGCTCGCTTGGGTCAACCTCCCGTGTTTTATCAATCAAAGTCTTGAGCTCTTTAATACGTCGACCGTTTATGTCGAAGCCGATCACATCGATGATCTTTCCAAATTCAACGGCCAGCGGTAAACCAACATAACCCAAACCAATGATTGCAATTTTATCCATGCGCTTTGACAAGTCTCAAAAGAACCGCAAAAATAAGAAGATTCAAGAGATTCTGTGTTAATTTGCGGCTTCATTAGCAGTCATAACGAATGGTACAAAACACTGATAACACGCCTAAGAATTCTGATGAAATCGATCTTACCCAATTTTTTAGCTGGATTGGCAGGGGATTTTCCCGAGTGGGTAATGGGATTATCGCAGGGATCGCTGGGCTTCGAAACATCTTTTTTAACAACCGCTTATTCTTTGCTGGGATTATTGGGCTAGGTCTCCTGTTAGGTGCTGCTTATTCAGAGTTGCTTAAGAAGAAATTTTATAAGTCGACAATGGTGCTCAGTTGCGACTATTTAAATACTCAGATTCTTGGGAATACGATTGAAAAACTGAATCTTCTATGTAGTGAGGCAGCGAGAGAGGGTCTTTCAGAAGCTTTGGCTATCGACGTAACAACGGCCAAGAATATTCAAAAATTTGACTTTGAGCCTTTCGTTTCAGAAGATGATGTCGTCGAAATGGAGGTTTTAAGGGAACAGTTGAACAACGTCGCCAAAGACAAAAAGGAAATTGTTGATAAAGTTTTAACAAAATTGACCGTTGTTAATAAGAATGCTTATCAAATAAGTGCGCTGGTATATGATCCAGAAATAGTTAAACCCCTGGAAAGAGCTATCCTTAACTATTTTCGAAACAACGAGTATATTAAGCGCAGGATTGCTATCAACAAAATCAATTTGACAACTAGAAGACAAAAACTGATAGCAGAATCGAAAAAGCTCGACAGCTTGAAACGAGTCCTGTTCGACAACTATCAAACACTTGGCAAAACCAGCCGCGGCTCTAACAATGTGATTCTCGGCGAAGAGAGCCTGACAAATCCACTAGATGTTTTTAAGCAAGATTTGGAATTAAACAAAGAGATTTTGGACATAGATCAGAGACTGTATGTGGAGTCTGACTTCGAACTCGTTGATGGCTTCACCACCTTCAAAGAACCAGAAAGTGCCAGTCTTCCGAAAATCCTGATTATCGCTTTCTTTGTCTCTTGGCTCATGGGATATTTAATAATCGGTGCCTGGAGATTTGATCAATTGCTGTCTACTTATAATACAAAAGCGTAATTTTTGTTTCAGTCAGTAATCATATTACTGAGCAAAGAATTTAAACTGGAACTGCGAAAGAAGTCTGTCATTTCGGCAATTATTCTTTACCTGTTCAGCCTAACTTTCATTTGCTATCTCACTTTTAAACTTCGGCAGGCGTCTATTTCGGAGATTACGTGGTCAGCGCTTTTTTGGCTGACAATTCTTTTCTCCGTTATCAACAGCGTTGCTAAAAGTTTCATTGGAGAGAGAAAGGGATTATCACACTACTATTATTCTGTCGCAAAACCGCAGGCAATTATCATTTCGAAAATTGTTTACAATTCGATCTTTGCTTTCGCTTTGTCAGTTACAGGCCTTTTATTGTTTTCTATTTTCTTTGGAAATCCGATTCAGGACAATTACTTATTCCTTTTAACGTTGGCTTTAACCTCCATTGGATTTTCAGCAGCGCTTACTCTTTTGTCAGTCATTTCTTCGAAAGCGAGCAACAGCAATATTTTGATGGCTGTACTCAGCTTTCCAGTGATCATTGCAATTCTGTTAATGGCGATAAAGATTACTAAAAACGCCTTGGACGGACTTGATCGTGCCTCCAGCTATGATGAACTTCTCAACCTGGTGGCAATAAATTGCATTATGGGTGGCCTTGCGTTCATCCTGTTCCCGTATATTTGGCGCAGCTAAAATTGCCTTGCCAGTGGCATTGACTGGTAAATCGTCTTCATGAAATCCTGGATTAAATTTACAGCCATTGCTCTACTTATTTACGTCCATGTTGGTGGCCTGCTCATGACGGTTCCCCGGCTTGACATATTAAACGAAACTATCCGGGCGCTTTACTTTCACGTTCCTATGTGGTTTGGAATGGTTGTATTATTCTCGTTCTCACTGTTTCATGCAGTACAATATCTCAGGAATCCTTCGGTTGAATCAGATATAAAATCAGTGGAATTTGCGAACGTTGGCATTGCATTCAATATTCTGGGCTTGATTACTGGTATGCTCTGGGCAAACTACACTTGGGGCTCACCTTGGCATGGTGATCCTAAACAAAATGGTGCAGCAATTGCGCTCTTGGTGTATATCGCTTATTTCGTTTTACGTGGGTCGCTTGACAACCACGAACAACGGGCTCGCTTGAGCGCTGTTTACAACATCTTCGCCTTTGCGGCGATGATTCCACTCATTTTTATAATTCCACGAATGACAAGTTCTATGCATCCTGGCAGTGGAGGAAATCCTGGCTTTAATATGTATGATCTGGATAATCGCATGAGACTGATTTTTTATCCAGCCGTGCTTGGTTGGATTTTGATCGGCATCTGGATGGCGAGCCAGCGAATTCGCTATCGTACTTTATCTGAAAAACTTG
>CBQWHS010000564.1:0-3731 GCA_967728665.1 uncultured Chryseosolibacter sp.
CTAAGTCCTACACAAGGGACATTTCTGTTCATGCAGGCCCAAGCGGTTATCGGTTCGAAATCATTAATGACCAGATCATATTTCTCGACCGGAAATTTTCGGATTTCCTGGTAGACATCTTTCGAACTGTTCTTGCGAAAAGTTTTGACAATGTCAACTCCACCGCTTTTGCCAAAATAAAAGCTAAGCCCTTTCGATTTATATTTTACGGGGTGTTGTAGTTTGATGTCGGCCTGGGCACCGCTGACGAATAAGTCGAGCTTCCCGTATTCTTTCAAAATGGGAATAATGTCTTCAGCGCGCGCAATGTGACCGTTGCCCGTGCCTTGAATAGCGTAAAGGATTTTCACTTTTTGACGGTTAAGAATTGGTTGACAAGATCTTTGAAAATAAGATCATTATCCAGGTTATTCTTAAATCGTTTTGCGAGTTTAATTCCCTGGGCCACCTTGTCTTCGTGATATCGATAAATGCTCCATTGATTATCATTGAATTCAAGGGCTGTTAAATTCTCCACCCAGTCGCCTGAATTCAAATAAAGAGTATCTCCTTTTTCGTTTGCAATCGTGCGCATCTCAGGTTGGTGGATGTGTCCGCAGACTACATAATCGTATTGGTTGCCAATGGCAATATCGGCTGCGGTTTGTTCAAAATTGTTAATGAACTTCACCGCGCTTTTTACACTGTCCTTCACGCGTTTGGACAACGAAATTTTTTCATGTCCAATTTTTGTGAGCATCCAATTCACAAGCGTATTGATAACAATCAACGTGTCATACCCGATCGCTCCAAGTTTCGCGAGCCATTTGGAATGTTGCATCGTAATATCGAAAACATCACCATGAAAGATCCATGCTTTTTTTCCATTCAGCGAAAGCAAGGCCTTGTTGTCAATGGAGAATGAACCAAGCTTGAAGCCGGCAAATTTCCGAAGCATTTCATCGTGATTGCCAGGAAGGTAAATGATTCGGGTGTTCTTTGTCAGCAGAGAAGTAATATGTTTCACCACCTGCATGTGCGACTTTGGCCAATACCGTTTACTGAATTGCCACATGTCGATGATGTCGCCATTGAGTATGATCTTTTTCGGCTTGATTGATTTGAGATATCGAAGTAGTTCCTCTGCGTGGCAGCCGTAGGTTCCCAGATGAATATCAGAGAGTACAATTAAATCTACGTTCCGCTTCTTCTTACCCATATAAGGTGTTACCCAAATGGTTTCTCAAAAATATTAATTACATAACCGTTCAAACCAAGTGAACGATTATGTAATTGTTAAATCAATATTTAGCTTTTCTTTTTTGTAAGATCCATAGCATAGTTAAGGAGGAGCTGGAAGCCAACGTTGTTCTCTTGTTTAGTGCCTCCCGATTTGATTAGCATCTGGTAAAGAAACCCTCCTTGCAGCGACAATACGGGTGTGAATTGATAACCTAACCCTGCAAAAATCCTGTTTTGATCTGGCTCATGAAAAGTCACATTCTTTCCCCAGCTCAGCATCGCTTCGTCATAAACACTGGCGAAATAAGTCTTCGGATCGAGTGCTTTGTGATTGAGTGGAAGCCTTGCCATGAAACGATAGCGGAGCCGGTTTTGATTGTTTGTATATCCTTCATCGATCACATCATTATTAATGTCACGTGAATGAACCTGGATGAAACGTTGCTCAACCCGCACGCGATGATCGACTTTGAGACGCCACAAATTGTGTTTATACATTACTTGCTGCCAGATGCGATGTTCATTGTTTGCATATGACGCAGGTTGTTTTCCATAACGGTAATTCCAGGTGTAAACGTAAGCAAGTGGAACAATCGATAAGTGATCATTGATCTTGATGTCGAGACCAATCCGCGCCTGGTCTTGCAATGGTTCAAAGTCACGGGCAAAACGAATCTGGGAATCGAGAATAAGGGTGAGCCTTTTCGTCAGCTTGACGTTATTTGTCAGCGAGAACCATTCAATTGATTGATTGACAACGTCACGGCCTGCTGGCTGGGCATAGGCATTTTCGGTCATGAATATGATCACACCGAAAAAGCATAAGAATAGTCGTGAACTAAATTTTAACATAGAAATACCTGTTTGTTATTTTCTACAAAATTAATTCACGCAGTATTACCACGGAGTTAAGCTTTTAACATAGGGGTAATACTAAATTAATACTTTATTAGGCCGTAGACGAGTTCAAAGTCTTGAATTGGGGCCCAAAGACAACGCGGAGATGACCAAAATTACAGTGTAATTATCTGAAAAACAGATTGATGAAAGAATTTAAATTTCCCGGCTAACGAATTCTCTAAAATTCAATTGTTAACCTAAATGGTAACATAAACTTAACATTAGCTTCAACTACTTAATGGAACCTTAACACTTACCGGATTTCATTCCACGATTGTCCCTCTACCTTTGCAGGGAATTAAAAAATCAAGAAATATGAACTACAGGTCATTCCTGATCACACTTGCGGCCGCAGCATTGATGTTTGCGTGCGGATCGAAAGACGCTACTCAAAATGAATCCACGAAATTATCCGGCGAAATAAAAATTGATGGATCAAGTACTGTGTATCCGATTACGGAGGCTGTTGCAGAAGAATTTCGCACCAATCAACCTGATGTGAAAGTTACGGTTGGTGTTTCGGGAACGGGTGGCGGATTTAAAAAATTTGGTCGTGGTGAAATTGATATCAATGATGCATCGCGTCCAATCAAATCTCAAGAAGATTCGATCTGCAAAGCCAGCAATATTAATTTCGTTCAGCTGCGTGTTGCATTTGATGGACTGGTGATAGTTACAAACAAAGAAAATACGTGGGTTGATAAACTGACTGTTGAAGAATTGAAAAAAATATGGGAGCCGGGTGCGCAGGAGAAGATTACCAAGTGGAACCAGATAAGATCAACCTGGCCAGCCGAGGATTTCCATTTATACGGTCCAGGTGTTGCATCCGGAACCTATGATTATTTTACCGAAGCGATCGTTGGAAAAAGTGGATCAAGTCGTGGTGATTACACAGCAAGTGAAGATGATAATGTCTTGGTGCAAGGCGTTTCAGGAGACAAAAATGGTTTGGCATTTTTTGGTCTGGCGTATTATGAAGAAAACAAAGACAAACTTAAACTGATACCAGTCGACAATGGAAAAGGTCCTGTGTTACCATCGATGGAAACAGTTAAGGACGGAACGTATGCGCCCCTGGCGAGACCGATATTTATTTATGTTACGGATTCTGCAGCCAAACGTGGAGAGGTAAACAGCTTCGTTACATTTTACTTGAACAATGCGCCTACTCTGGTTCAGGACGTTGGCTATATTCCTTTAAGCGCAGAAGAGTATAAGGCCGAGCTCGCGAAGTTCGAGGGTTTCTCAAAACCACAATAAGTCGTAATTAAATTTCATTGTGAAAAAACCTGCGGAACGTGTAATTGAGTCCGGGCTCGCCTTAAGTGGCGTCATTACCATTCTTACAACGCTGGGAATTATCTGGGTGTTGGTTTCGGAATCATGGGGATTTTTTTCGCAGGTGCCGCTTCGTAATTTTTTATTCGATACTGAGTGGACGCCATTGTTCACACAAAAACATTATGGAATTCTGCCATTGCTTTCGGGCACGTTGTTAACAACATTGATTGCCATACTCACGGCTGTTCCGATCGGAATAGTGATCGCTGTTTATCTCAGTGAATATGCGCACAAAAATTTTCGTCAAGGCATAAAGCCAGCGCTTG
>CBQWHS010000565.1:0-3724 GCA_967728665.1 uncultured Chryseosolibacter sp.
AAGACTGATGCTCTTAATTATGGCAGCCGAATACAAATGCAAAACACGAGAGGGCCGCACAACGGGCAAAAGAAGTAGTTGAATTGCGCGCTTTCAAATTTCACAAATCTTAAATCGATCGTGCGCGGTAGCCGATCTAAATGCGGGCGTAGCCCTGCATGACCTCAGAAAAAAGAAAGGTGGTCCGCCACCGAACCACCTCCCAATTTTATTACACTAGACCTTCGTGAAATTTTCCTCGTGTCTTCGTGGTTAGATTATTTCAAATCAAATCTATCCAGTTCCATAACCTTATTCCACACAGCCACAAAATCTTTAACAAACTTTTCTTGTGAGCCTTCTACTCCGTACACTTCAGACACCGCTCTCAATTCCGAATTTGAACCGAATATGAGATCTACGCGAGTAGCAGTCCACTTTACTGCGCCTGTCCTGCGATCACGGCCTTGAAATAAGTTCTGAGAATCTGAGGTCGAGTTCCATGTTGTTCCAAGGTCAAGTAAGTTCACGAAGAAGTCATTGGTCAGTGTCTCGGGACGTTTCGTAAATACGCCATGTTGCGATTTATCAAAATTGGTATTGAGAACACGCATGCCGCCAATGAGCGCTGTTAACTCAGGCGCACTCAGCGTCAACAATTGTGCCTTGTCAATCAACATTTCTTCAGCGGTTGCTGTGTGGTGTGACTTCACATAATTGCGGAAGCCATCTGCACCGGGTTCAAGAATTTCAAATGACTCTATATCGGTTTGTTCTTGCGATGCATCAGCACGACCAGGAGTGAACGGAACCTTCACGTCATGTCCCGCATTCTTTGCAGCCTTTTCAATTCCTGCACATCCACCGAGTACAATCAAGTCTGCAATAGAAACCAATTTACCGCCAGACTGCGCACTGTTGAATTCTTTCTGAATTCCTTCCAGAGTGCTAAGAACTGTTGCAAGCTGAGCAGGATTGTTTACTTCCCAATCTTTCTGTGGGGCAAGACGAACGCGGGCACCATTTGCACCACCACGTTTATCAGATCCTCGGAAAGTTGATGCAGACGCCCATGCCGTGAATACGAGTTGTGAAACTGTCAATCCTGATGCAAGTATCTTACTTTTCAACGCCGCGATGTCTTTATCATCAATTAATTTATGTTTAACGGCTGGAATTGGATCTTGCCAGAGGAGTTCTTCCTTCGGCACTTCAGAACCAAGATAACGAGAGATCGGTCCCATGTCGCGGTGGGTGAGCTTGAACCATGCGCGCGCAAATGCATCTGCAAACTGGTCAGGATTTTCATGGAAGCGTTTGGAGATTGGTCCGTAAATAGGATCAACTCTCAACGCGAGATCCGTTGTTAACATTGTTGGTGCGTGACTTTTCAGTGGCACATGCGCATCAGGAACTGTACCGGCACCTCCATTATTTTTTGGCTTCCATTGGAAAGCGCCTGCCGGACTCTTCGTTAGTTCCCATTCAAATCCGAAAAGATTCTCGAAAAAGTTATTACTCCATTTTGTAGGTGTTGTTGTCCATGCTCCTTCGAGTCCGCTCGTGATAGTATGAACTCCCTTTCCACTTTCGTATGTATTCTTCCAACCGAGACTTTGCTCTTCAATGCTTGCACCGGCAGGTTCTCTTCCTACATATTTGCCAGGATCAGCAGCACCATGAGTTTTGCCGAATGAATGTCCGCCGGCAATCAACGCAACTGTTTCTTCATCGTTCATTGCCATGCGACCAAACGTTTCGCGAATATCACGAGCGGCTGCAGCAGGATCAGGAGTCCCATTAGGTCCTTCCGGATTTACATAGATCAAACCCATCTGCACAGCACCCAGGGGAGCTTCGAGTTCGCGATTGGCCTTGTAACGTTCGTCTCCCAACCATTTTGTTTCAGAACCCCAATACACATCTTCCTGCGGTTCCCACACGTCTTCCCGTCCACCACCGAACCCGAATGTTTTAAAACCCATTGACTCAAGAGCACAGTTACCCGCGAGCACCATCAAATCCGCCCAAGAAAGTTTGTTACCATATTTTTGTTTGATTGGCCAAAGTAACAAGCGCGCCTTATCGAGGTTAGCATTGTCAGGCCAACTGTTCAGAGGAGCAAAGCGTTGTTGACCTGCTCCGGCACCACCGCGACCATCACCAACCCTGTAGGTACCCGCACTATGCCAGGCCATACGAATGAAAAACGGACCATAGTGCCCCCAGTCTGCCGGCCACCAATCCTGAGAAGTCGTCATCAATTCAAAAATGTCTTTCTTAACGGCTTTTAAATCAAGCGACTTAAATGCTTCCGCGTAATTGAAGTTTTCACCCATCGGGTTCGATAGTGATGAGTGTTGACGAAGTACGTTCAACTTCAATTGCTTGGGCCACCAGTCACGATTTCGTGTTCCACCACCAGCGGTTTGTTTTACTGCTCCATTGTGAAACGGGCATTTTGCTTCGCTGTCGTTGACGTTTAATGATTTTTGGCCTGTAGGCGTTGTGTTTTCCATTTTCTTATTTGATTGTTGGTAAAAGACGTATGTATTGAAAGCTTATGTGGACAAGGTTACGACAGTTGTGCTGATAAGTCAAATTGATTATTTTTATGATTATATAGTTATTATCTATGACGCTAACTCAGCTGGAATATATTGTTGCCTTGGATACCTATCGTCATTTCGTGTTGGCATCAGAAAAATGCTTCGTAACACAGCCAACGTTGAGTATGCAAATTCAAAAGCTCGAAGATGAGCTTGGCGTGAAAATTTTTGATCGCACCAAACAACCAGTGATTCCTACAGAAGTGGGGTCGAGCATTATCGCGCAAGCAAGAATTACATTGCATGAAGCGAACATGGTCAAACAAATTATCAGCGATCAAAAGGACGCACTCGCCGGTGAGCTTAGGATCGGAATCATTCCAACGCTGGCGCCTTACTTACTACCACCGTTGTATAAATATGTTCGCGAAAAATATCCTCAAATAAATCTTGTTATTCGGGAAGCTATTACTGAAGAGGTAATTCACGAACTGAAGAACAACCGTCTCGACTGTGGACTCGTGGTTACTCCGCTCAAAGATACATCCATAAAAGAAGATGTACTTTTCTATGAGGAGCTTTTCGTTTATGTCTCAAAGAAGAATGCATTGAGTGATAAGAAGTATGTGTTGGCAAATGAGATTGATCCTAGTAAGCTTTGGCTCCTGGAGGAAGGCCATTGCTTCCGGTCACAGATATTAAACTTGTGTGAGCTTCGAAAAAGTAGTGATTTTCATTTCAAATACGAAACGGGAAACATCGAAACATTGAAACGCATGGTTGACAAAAGTGACGGCATTACGATTTTGCCGGAGCTGGCGGTAATGGAGTTCAGTAAATCTCAACACAAGCTTGTGAAGCGATTACGGGACCCAACGCCAGCGCGTGAAGTCAGCATCGTTACTCATCGCGACTATATCAAGAGTAAACTCATCAAGACTTTGAAAGAAGGAATCCTTCACATCGTTCCCATGCAGATGCAGAAGTTGCAGAATAAGAAAGTGGTGGAGATACAGTACTGAGTCAGAAGTTGAAAGCTGAAAGTCAAAAGTCCAAAGTTTTGTAGAATAATCCGATCACTAGTGGTTTGATTAACGAGGAACGGCACAGAGGAAACGGCACAAACCGTCAAGAGTTCACACTTTGTCGGTGACTGAAAAATGTTGACCAAAAATAGGTTAAAAAGTTAACTATTA
>CBQWHS010000566.1:0-3721 GCA_967728665.1 uncultured Chryseosolibacter sp.
TCATCCTTACTGATGTTTATTCTTGTTGAGCCATAAACGACTATCATTTAACGTATAAACTATTCCACCAAAATCGGCAGCAAAAAATACTGCAGACTATCCGTCACTCACATGTTTGTGGTATTTCTATTTACATCGATTTTCTGAACTATTGCCGTTGGAAATCGCAAAGAGATAAATCGAATTTAAATGAACAACGCATTGCTTAATTACAGAATTATTTTCGTTGGTATTCTGATCAGCACAATTACACTTTCCAAAGCGCAATTAAAGAGCACTGATCCAAAACACGAAAATCATTATCGTGCAAAACCTGTCGAAACTAATGATTTAAAAATTGAGTTTGAAGATTTTCATTCACAACAAACATTCACGCTAGTCAAAATAAAAATAACGAACAAGACCTCAGATTATGTCGTCGTGAAACCCAAGGAGATCGTGTTTAAATATGACTTTGGAGAATATTATCCAACGGTTCCATTTACATCAGGCTTATTTTCGAAAGAGACTTTATTGCTTGGCCCTCGCGAATCGGGTTCACGAACGCTAAAGGTCACTGGTGGAGATAAGTTTCATGTCGAGAGATTATCATTAGAATACAAAGGTTTTTATAAGATCATTTCCGCAAGCGCTGCTATAGCAGTTCAAGATTTTCAGTTGCCTCCATCTGTGAACTCCGTGTCCGGCGGACCATTTAAGTGTTCCCTTGATAAATTGAAAAAGGAGACCAAAGAATCTGAGATCAGCTTTAAATGTAGTTATGAAGGAAGCGATGTAGGTATTTTAGATCCGGATAAGATAACACTGAAACTTGAAAATGGAAATGAATATGTTAATGATACAAGGAAAGGAAAAGTGCTATTGTTATTCAATGGAGAGGATGAAAAGATAACAGCATCATTTCACGTGGCCGCAAGAGTAACGGATATGCAGTTTGCAAACATGTGGCTGGTTTGGAAAAATACATTTTCTGAATCTAAAATGACGGCCATACAAATTCCGCCTTCCGAATTCACACTCGATCCAGGATTAACGGAAGGTAAGAATCGGTAACAAATCAACGTGTAACGTTGTTGGTTGATCTGTTGATCCGTTGCGCTCGATTGGAGAAACGTTATTCGTTTCGCTCGATTGAGAAGAGCAGGCAATTCAAAATTGGCATTCTAAAGTTTTAAGCATACTCGCCGACAGAAACGAATCAATGTATAATTTTATTAGCGCTCTTTGATTTTCCAGCTTTTGAGAGCTTTGCTGAAAGTGCTTACATCGGCATATCCCAAAAGTGAAGCGATCTCTATTTTTTTTGACTTGCCTGCTTTTAACAGATCATGCGTAAGCTCTTTACGAAGTTCAGAGCAAATTTTCCTGTAGCTTGTTTTTTCTTCTGTGAGTTTCCGTTGAAGTGTTCGGGTTGTTATGCTAAGACGTGATGCAACGATATCAATATGTGTAATCTGACCATTGAAAACAGACAACAAAAGATATTTGATTTGCGTGCCCAGTGTTTGACTGGCCTTCAATTGATCTTGTTTCTTGAGCATTAGTGCGTTGAGCACTGTGAACAATGATTGATCGCGTCCGACTAGCGGTGTATGGATATCGTCTTTTGATAGAACGAAACAATTCGAAGGCCTGTCAAAAAGCACCGGTGTTTTTAGAATCTGTCGATATTCTTCCAGGAACCTTTTCGGATATCGCAATTCCGTTTGTATCGGTTGTATTTTTTTTCCAGTCGCATCCAGGAATCCTTTGATCCAGGAAGAAATATTCATATCCACTGCCTGGCGAGCGCCTTCCAGGTTTGTTTGTTCCCAAATAGGATGAGGGTTAAAAGAAAAGATAGCATCGTTTCCGGAAAGGTCAAGTGAAAACCGAATTACACTGGTAACCGTGTCGTTGTACTTACACACCATTTCCATAGCTTCCTTAATATTCTTGCAGCTTGTTGAAAGCAGGCCCAGCATTCCAAAAGAATTATTATTCTTTTGCCCCATGTGTAATCCAAGGCAAGGGTCACCAGTCATCTTTAGCGCCTGATTCCAGAAATTATGATCCTCACCGGCTTCCCATGGAAAATACCCTTCGCCATTGTTTAGTTGTTCTTCAGATATTTTCACTCTTCTGCATAGTTCATGAAAATCGGCTCCAAGTGCAGTAGCCAGGTAAATATTATTACGGAGGATTGAGACTTGAATGAACATAAAATATTGACTGGTCCGTTTCGCAATTCCTGTTGGCGTAATCGCCCGGACATTGTCGCAATTTACCAATTTTTAAAATGTCTCTATGGTTTTGTTTTGCGTTTGCATACGCTATGAAAACAACATTAAAAATATTTGCTGGTATCGCTCTATTCGTGAGCGGATTCTTAATCTATGTCCAACTTACCTTTAAACAAACTTTTGAAGCATCACCAACTGGAATAAAATCCAGGAGTGATTCAAGTATTATCGCAAGAGGAAAGTATCTCGCGCAGGGCGCAGCGCATTGTTATTCATGTCACATGCCAGACTCATTACTTAAGCTAGGCATGAAAGAACAAATGATTGGAGGCTATGTTTTCAAAACTCCTTTTGCCACGTTCTATACCCCCAACATTACACCGCATAGCGAAACTGGTATAGGAAATTTCACGGACGAACAACTGGCGAGAGCGATACGCTATCATATCAATCATAAGAACGAGGCTATGGTTGGATTCATGTCGTTCAATGGGATGACAGACGAAGATATTTCTGCTGTCATTTCTTATCTGCGTTCAACTTCACCTGTGCGGAATGTTGTTCCACCTCACGATTACAACATGCTGGGCAAGATCCTGATGCGTTTTATGATCAAGCCTGTAACTCCGGAGAAGGTGAACATTGCACCTGATACGACCATTGAATACGGAAGATACCTTGCCTATCACGTTACCAATTGCAACGGATGCCATACACAACGCGGACCGGTAGGAGATTTTATAGGTGAACCTTTTGCTGGTGGAAGTACTTGGGACTTTGATGATGCTGTTTATACTTCTCCTAATCTAACGTTCGACGATTCAACTGGACGTATTTCAACATGGTCGCAAGAAGTTTTTATCCAACGATTTCGTGCAGGTAGAATATTGAAGAATTCTCCTATGCCCTGGGATGCTTTTCAGAATTTATCTGACAATGATCTTAAAGCTCTGTACAAATTTCTGAAGAGCCTTGCGTCAGTTCATCACGAGATAAATCGAACCTATTCGCCGAAGGAATATGCTAAAGCGGATTCCTGATGCGATCGTTTCACAAAATCCGTTTCTCGTAGGTTGAAAATCCGAACTGCGTAGTTCAATGACCTGCAGAAGTAGAGATTTTTGCGAAGAAATGGATATCACCTTAGAGGAAATCACAATGGTGAATTGAATCATAAAAAAATCAATGCGATTTAAAATTAAGAATCAACAACAACTCAGTTATCTCAATAAATAAAACACTATGTCAAAAATCACTTTTTACTTAAGAACAATGCTATGTTGTACACTGCTTCTGTTTGTGGAGCAGAACGTACATGCGCAAATGCATCTTGTCAAAGATCTGAATACAGATGCCGTATCCAGTAATCAGTACGCTGGACCCTCGGTGGTAGTCAATGGCATACTCTATTTTTCAGCATACTCGAATCGCTATGGAAGAGAACTCTGGAAATCAGATGGTACACCTGAAGGTACTGTAATGATCAAAGACATCAATTC
>CBQWHS010000567.1:0-3703 GCA_967728665.1 uncultured Chryseosolibacter sp.
TTTATAGCGATAATTAATTTGGTGTTAGCATTATTTGCCTTATGGTGAAAACAGATTTGGAATTCAACAAGAATGAAGATCAATTCAAGCAACTGGTTTTTCAATTAAGAACAAAGGAGAAAAAAACGCGAATTGGTGGCGGTGAGAAAAAAATTGAAGAACAACACCAGAAGGGAAAACTCACGGCACGCGAGCGTATTGAATATCTGATCGACAAGAATTCTCCATTATTGGAAATCGGACTTTTTGCAGGTGATGGAATGTACAAAGATGTTGGTGGCTGCCCTTCAGGAGGAGTTGTCGCGGGCGTTGCTCATGTGGAGGGAAGACTCTGTATGATTGTTGCCAACGATGCTACTGTGAAGGCCGGTGCGTGGTTTCCGATCACCGCTAAAAAAAATCTTCGCGCGCAAGAGATCGCCATGGAAAACAGGTTACCGGTCATCTACCTGGTCGATAGCGCGGGCGTGTTCCTTCCCATGCAGGACGAAATCTTTCCTGACAAAGAACATTTCGGAAGACAATTCAGGAACAATGCGAAGATGTCTTCGATGGGCATAATTCAGATTGCAGCGATCATGGGAAGTTGCGTTGCAGGTGGTGCCTATCTTCCAATCATGTCAGACGAGGCAATGATTGTTGATAAAACAGGTTCGATTTTCCTTGCGGGATCTTACCTGGTGAAAGCTGCGATCGGTGAAGATATCGACAATGAAACTCTTGGTGGCGCAACAACGCACTGCGAAGTTTCTGGCGTTACAGACAATAAATTTCCAAGCGATCAGGCTTGCCTTGATTACATAAGGTCGCTGTTTAAAAAATTTGGCGAAACTGAAAAAGCTGGGTTCAATCGTATCACACCAAAATTACCGACAGAAAAACCGGAGGAAATTTTCGGACTGTTTCCACAAGATCGCGCAAAGCCGTACGATACGATGGATATCATCAAACGTCTGGTTGATAATTCTGAGTTTGATGAATACAAGGCACTTTATGGGAAAACGATTATCTGTGGCACTGCGCGCATTGATGGTTGGTCTATCGGCATAATAGCCAATCAGCGCAAAGTTGTGAAAACTAAAAAAGGTGAAATGCAGATGGGTGGAGTGATTTATTCGGACTCCGCAGACAAGGCTGCACGTTTCATCATGAATTGCAATCAACGAAAAATTCCTTTGCTTTTTTTACAAGACGTAAGCGGTTTCATGATCGGCAGCAAAGCGGAACATGGCGGTATAATCAAAGACGGTGCAAAAATGGTGAACGCGATGGCAAATTCCACCGTTCCCAAATTCACGATCATCATAGGCAATTCCTATGGCGCAGGCAACTATGCGATGTGTGGAAAAGCTTACGATCCGAGATTTATTTTTGCGTGGCCAACTGCACAAATCGCTGTTATGAGTGGCGCCTCTGCTGCAAAGACGTTGTTGCAGATTCGCGTGAACACGTTGAAAGCACAGGGACAGGTTATTACAAAAGAGGAAGAAGATAAATTACTGAAAGAGATAACAGACCGGTACAACGAACAACTGAGTCCTTATTATGCCGCGTCACGATTGTGGGTGGATGGAATTATCGATCCTGTGGAAACGCGTAGGGTGATTTCGCTGAGCATTGAAGCTTCCAATAATGCGCCAATAGAGAAATTTAATGTCGGCGTGATACAGACGTAAATGATTTTTCGAATAGGAATAGTGAAAATGGCCGGTGCTTTCATGGTGCTTTTCAAATGGGAAAAATTTTTTACCTTGACTGACTGATTACCAATTAATGCAGTTGTAATGGAGTCTAACGAATTTAAAGCACTGGTTTCTCTTTTGGACGATGAGGATGAAAAAATCATCACGCAAATTCAGGAAAAAATTCTGTCGCTCGGGACTGGGGTTATTCCCTTGCTGGAGCAGGAATGGGAAACTAATTTCAGTTCGCATGTCCAGCGTAGAATAGAAGATTTAATCCATACCCTGCAATATGAGCTTTTAAAAGAACGCATTAAACAGTGGTACGAAAGTGAAGAGCAAGATTTGCTCACCGGCATGTGGCTGGTTGCAACGTACCAATATCCTGACCTTGAGCTGCTAAAATTAAAGCAAGAGCTTGAACAACTGTATTATGAAACGTGGCTTGAATTCAAGCCTGACTTATATCCTTTCGATCAAGTCAAATTAATTAACAGCGTAATTTTTAATAAACTCAAATTTGGTGCGAACACAAAAAATTTCCATTCGCCCGGAAATTCAATGATCAACATTGTTCTTGAATCTCGGAAGGGAAATCCGATTACATTGTGTGTGATTTATATGTTGGTCGCACAAAAACTAAAACTCCCCGTCCATGGCGTAAATCTGCCAAACCTGTTTGTGCTCACATACAAAGACGAACGACACCAACAATTTTATATCAACGCATTCAATAAAGGCTTGATCTTCTCCAAACAGGATATCGAGAATTATATTAACGAACTTCATCTTCCACCGCAAGATTCATTCTTCCAGCCTTGCTCAAGCCTGGAAATTATTCGCAGGGTGCTTCGTAATCTTATCATGTCGTTTGATAAAATGGGAGAACATGCAAAAGCCGAAGAAGTAAAAGATTTGCTTTTACTTATCGCTGATGGCGGAGACTTGGGAGTGTAAGAGCCGGGTGCCGAATACCCGTACGGACGTAAAGTGATTGCCCCGTATTTCATTATCCGACAGACATCTTACGATTTCATATCCGTCATTAACTTTCCAAGTGTCTGCAATCCATGTGCGATCTTGTCATTCCATGGATTTCCAAAACTTATTCGGAAGCAATTTTTGAAACTTCCTTGCGCGGAAAAAATTTGTCCTGGTGCAATACCGATGTTGCTTTCCAATGCGCGCTTGTGAAGCTTGTAGCCATTCATTTTTTTATTCATCTCGATCCACAACGTGAAACCACCTTGAGGTCTTGTAAGGCGCGTATCTTCCGGAAAATAATCCGACACTCCCTGCATGTATTTAAGGCATTGTGTGAATAGTGTTTTCCGCAAATGCCTCAAGTGCAATTCAAATCTTCCGTTGCTTAAAAAATTTGCTACCGCAGCTTGTGTAAGAGTATTTGTGGAGACCGTGTGCATTCGCTTCAAACGAAGAACCTTGTCTTTAAATCGTCCTGGAATCGTCCACCCGATCCGATAACCGGGAGCGAGAGATTTGGAAAACGATGCGCAATGAAGAACCAGTCCTTTTTTATCATACGTCTTGCACGTCTTCGGACGCGTTGTTCCGAAATAGAGTTCTCCATAGATATCATCTTCAATCAACGGAATTTCCTTTTTAGCCAGCATGTCGACCAATCGTTTTTTATTTTCGTCTGGCATGCAGCTTCCCAGAGGATTGTTAAAGTTGTTTACGAACAAACATGCTTTGATGCCGAATTTAGGAATTGCTTTTTCCAGATAATCAAGATCAACACCGGTGAGTGGATCCGTGGGAATCTCAACGACTTTCAACCCATGACTTTCCATCACCTGAAAAATTGCAAAATAAGTCGGGCTCTCAATTGCAATAGCATCACCTGGTTTTGTAATCGCTTTCACGCAGAGTGACATCGCTTCAACAGCTCCTGCAGTCACAATAATATCATCCGGATCAGGAGTTCCGCCCCAGTTAAATGCTTGTCGCGCAATTTGTTTCCGAAGCTGAAGGTTCCCTTGAATGTGTTCGTAATTCAC
>CBQWHS010000568.1:0-3696 GCA_967728665.1 uncultured Chryseosolibacter sp.
TGGAAAAAATATGCTGTCGCCCAACATTCTGCGAAGCGTGTGCATGAAGAAGGCACCTTTCACATAAATGTCGCCCGTGTACGTGTCGCCTGAAGTTATCCCTTCTCCTTGCACCAATGGCTTTTCGTTGCGTATCGATTTTCGGAATTGCAACATCATGCTGTCGTAGCCTTTTTCGCCGGAGAGCTCGCGCATACATAGTGCTTCTGAATACGTATTGATTCCTTCCTGGATCCACATGTGCGCCCAATCTTTGTTTGTTACTTTGTTTGCAAACCATTCGTGACCGAATTCATGGAATAAATTTGGTGAATAATCCTGCCCGCCAACGCTAACATAATTAAACGGGTCTCCATAAGTGATCATCGTTTGATGCTCCATGCCCGGATTCGAAACTTGGGCGATTCCCATTTTCTCTTTTACCCAAGGATATTCTCCTAAATATTTTTCCAGTATGTGCGCGTCACGTTCGCGAAGATCAATAACATGGGATGCTTTGTCTTTGTCTTGTTCAAGTACATAAAATTCAATGGGCACTTTATTTCCGGCCACAGTCGTGAATATTCTTTTCTCAACTACGTATTTACCGATATTGAAAAGGACACAGTAGTTGCTGATGGTGTAGTTCGTTTTCCAGTGAAATGTATTCTTGTTTCCTTTTGCGGGGATTACTTCTTTCAACAGCCCTGGTCCCGCAACAGTCAATCCTTGCTGGGTAGTGATGAACAGGTCAACACCTTCATTCGGCTCATCGCTGGGATGATCCTTACACGGAAAATATATCTTGGCACCTTCAAGCTGGCAATTGATAACCACCCATGGATTTCCGTTTTTATCTTTATTCCAGGTGAAACCACCTTTCCAGGGAGGTTTAACGGCAACAATGGGCTTTCCTCCATAGTCAATTTTTATACTTTGCTTGCCCGCTTTGAAGGCAGTTTTCGCTGTAATAAAAACTAGGTCGCGCTTATGTGAAACAGTCGCCACTTTGCCATTCACGGTTACACTGCTTATTGTGAACACATCCACCAGGTCCAGCAAAATTGTATCAGCGGGCTCAGTGAGGATTAAGTCAACGATCGCATAACCGCTTATAGATTGTGTTTTGGTATCCACATCCAATGCCAAGGTGTAATGTCGGATATCCATGACAGCCTGAAGTGGATTTAATTTTCCTCCGGAAGTTATTTCTCTTTCTTGGCCGAAAAGATTGGTTACTAAGAGGATTAAGAATGCGAGCGGGAAGTTTTTCATTTAAATTAATTAGGCTCTAAGTTTAGAGTATTCATCACATTCCCGCAAGAAGTATTTTTTCACTCGACGTGTTTGCTCGAATATCCCCAGCAATTATTTGTTGATTGTATTAGCAAGAGTTGTTTAGCGGACTTTTAAGGTTTGTGCATTAAGAGCAACCACCACTGTACTAACACTCATCAACACTGCACCCATGGCTGGACTCAGTGTAATACCTGCACTATATAAGACGCCTGCGGCTAACGGAAGAGCGATGATATTATAGCCTGTGGCCCATATTAGATTTTGAATCATTTTACGATACGTTGCTTTTCCGAAGACCACCAGGTTGGCAACGTCTTGTGGATTGCTATTCACGAGAACAATATCGGCTGTCTCAGCAGCGATGTCAGAGCCAGAGCCAACAGCGATCCCAATGTTAGCCTGAGCCAGGGCAGGGGCATCGTTCACTCCATCACCTGTCATGGCAACAAATTCTCCTTTGGCCTGAAGTTCTTTTATCTTCTCTAATTTTTGATGTGGCAAGACCTCGGCAATGAAACCATCCATCTCCAGGGAATCACTTACAGATTTTGCGACCTCTTTGTTATCTCCGGTAAGCAAAAGCGTTTTAATATTTTGACTGTGCAAAACTTTAATAGCCTGGGAAGATTCCGGCCTCACTTCATCAGCAAGAGAAACAAAGCCAGCTGGTTTATTATCAACAATAACAAACACTATGGTTTCCGCTTTTGATGAAGAAACATTGGCAGTGATATTATTTTCTTTCAAAAAACCAGGGCTGACAACCTTAACATCCTTGCCGTTGATATTAGCCTGGATGCCTTTTCCAGTTATGGCTTTGAAATCTTTTAACGAAGGCAGAAGAGTCTTTGATTCTTGAGCTTTTCGCATAATGCCTGTGGCGATAGGATGCTCTGAATGTTGCTCGAGGGCCGCTGCCAAGGAGAGGATTTCATCTTTGTTAAAATTTGCATCGAGTGCTTCATACCTCACGACATTAAATTCACCTTTCGTCAGCGTCCCGGTTTTGTCAAAAACAAGTGTTGTTATTTTTCTGGAGTTCTCAAATGCCGTTCTGTCTTTTATTAATAATCCGCTTTGCGCGGAAATTGCCGTGGACTTGGCGACCACTAAGGGAACAGCGAGACCCAAAGCATGCGGACAACAGATGACGATCACCGTGACCATTCTCTCCATCGCGAAAGCGAGATCTTTACCTATGACGATCCAGACAATAAATGTCAAAGCTCCAACTGTAAGCGCAATTATGGTTAACCATTTTGCAGCCTGATCTGCGAGCAGTTGAGTTTTCGACTTGGAGTCTTGTGCATCTTGAACCAACTTGATTACCTGCGCAAGGTAAGACTCCTTGCTGCTGTGTGTAACAATGACCTTCAATGAACCCTCACCATTGATTGATCCCGCAATCACTTTATCACCTTTATCTTTTTCAATAGGTTTTGATTCGCCTGTTAGCATAGATTCATTCAGGTAGCTTTTGCCTTCGGCGATTTCACCGTCCGCAGCGATCTTTTCACCAGGTTTGACAAGGATGATATCACCTGTTTTTAAAGTATCAGTTTTAACTTCCGTCACATGCTCACCGCGGAGAAGGTGTGCATCTGCAGGCATCAATTGAACCAGAAGCTCAAGCTCTTTCGATGCGCTCATAATTGAACGCATTTCAATCCAATGTCCAAGTAACATGATTAAGATAAGAGTCGCCAACTCCCAAAAGAAGTCCATGCCTTGTAAACCGAGGATAATAGCAACACTGTATACATAGGCAACTGAGATTGCCACGCCTACGAGCGTCATCATGCCAAGTGATTTCGATTTGACTTCATTCACTAAGCCAGTCAAAAACGGCCAACCTCCATAAAAAAATATTATTGTTGAAAGCGCGAGTAACAAATATCCTGAAGCTGGAAACGTCCAGTTCACAACTAGCCAATGCTGGATCATAGGGGAAAGGGCCATGACCGGTATAGTTAACGCCAGCACGATGTAGAACCTCCTTTTGAAATCTTCTATCATGCCGGTATGATGCGCGTGTCCGCCACTGTGATGGTCATGCGTTTGTGAATTATCCTTTGATGGTGTCGCTGTGTGGCCTTGATGATGGTCATGATGCGCATGTTGGGCTGCAGAAGGTTTATCGGTGACCATTGGCGTCACTGGAATTAAATTCATTCCGCATTTAGGGCATTGCCCCGGAGCATCCTTGATAACTTCCGGATGCATGGGACATGTAAATTTTTGAGATGGACTTTGTTTCATAAGTAAAAATTTTACAAACGTGTCAATAGCAATATACGTGATCGTTTATGCTTCCGATTTATATATAAGCGGATTACAGTTGCAAAATTTCCTTATCGAATAAAGTAAACTGTGAATAAGGTTATGCGGCTATTATGGAAGCTATTATATGGAGTTAAG
>CBQWHS010000569.1:0-3690 GCA_967728665.1 uncultured Chryseosolibacter sp.
AATGAGGAATTCAATTTGTTACAGCATGCGCTGAATATTGAAGATGGAATGGAAGGCCTTCGTTACAACAAAGTCATCGTGGCCACGGATGCAGATGTGGACGGCATGCACATCCGATTGTTGCTCATGACGTTCTTCCTGCAATTCTTCCCGGATCTGGTAAAAGCAGGTCATGTTTTTATTTTGGAAACTCCGTTATTCCGTGTCAGAAATAAAAAGCAAACCATCTACTGTTATAATGAAGACGAAAAACAGAAGGCCATGGAAACATTGGGTGGTAAGGTAGAGATCACGCGATTTAAAGGACTTGGCGAAATCTCGCCAGATGAATTCGGCGGATTTATAGGAGAGGATATTCGATTGCAGCCTGTTCTCCTTCACGACACCAACCTTCATAAGATTCTTGAATTTTATATGGGTAAGAATACGCCTGACCGTCAGGAATTTATCATTGATAATTTGCGTGTCGAATTGGATAAGGTTGAAAAAGGAGCAGAGGAAAAGATTGCGCTGGAAGAGCAGCCTGAGGATGCCGTTGCCTAGTTCGAATATAGGGCTCCTTTGCAGGGCGCTTGGTTAATTTATTAGACGAAAAGTAAAATGAGTAAAAAACAATCACCTGGTAAGCCAACCGTGATTTCCACCAACGTCAACGGTTCAAATGGAACTGGCGATGGAGGTGTACATTCTATTGCATTGGATGGCCTTTATCAGAACTGGTTTCTCGACTATGCATCCTATGTAATTTTGGAACGTGCAGTGCCGCGTATTGAGGATGGGTTGAAACCTGTGCAGCGAAGAATTCTTCATTCATTAAAAGAAATGGATGACGGGCGTTTCAATAAAGTGGCAAACGTCATTGGTCATTCTATGCAATTTCATCCGCATGGTGATGCTGCCATTGGTGAGGCAGTCGTGAATCTTGGTCAAAAAGAATTACTCATTGAGACACAAGGTAACTGGGGCGATATCCGGACTGGTGATAGTGCGGCAGCTCCTCGTTACATTGAAGCTCGTTTATCAAAGTTTGCACTTGATGTAGTTTATAATCCGCAGACTACAGAGTGGCAGCTTTCGTATGATGGTCGAAAAAAAGAACCCGTAACACTTCCCGTTAAGTTCCCGCTTCTGCTTGCACAGGGCGTGGAAGGTATTGCTGTTGGATTGTCAACAAAAATACTTCCGCACAACTTCATTGAACTGATCAAGGCATCAATCGATATTCTTAAAGAAAAGAAGCCGAAGATTTATCCAGACTTTCCAACCGGTGGAATCGGCGACTTCTCCGAGTACAACCAGGGAGCCAGAGGTGGAAAAATAAAAGTAAGAGCGAAGATTGATATCATCGATAAAAAGACGTTGGCGATTAAGGAAATTCCTTACTCAACTACTACTACATCGCTGATGGAATCTATTGTGAAGGCAAGTGAGAAAGGGCAGATCAAAGTCAAACAGGTTGTCGACAACACAGCGAAAGATGTTGAGATTATCATCCATCTTCAGCCTGGGCAATCGCCTGAAATTGCAATGGATGCGTTGTATGCTTTCACTGATTGTGAGATTAGTATTTCGCCAAACGCGTGTGTCATTGTGAATGACAAACCGCAGTTTATGGCGGTTAACGACATTCTCAAATACAACACGCAACAAACGGTTGACTTGCTCAAGCGCGAACTTGAGATCAGGAAGTCAGAGTTGATGGAAAAGATTCTGTTTTCATCGCTTGAAAAAATATTCATCGAGAACAGGATCTATCGTGACATCGAAGAAGCGAAAACGTGGGAAGAGGTTATCGGCCGAATTGACAAAGGTTTAAAACCTCATAAGAAAAAGTTCTACCGCGAGATCACCAATGATGATATTGTAAAACTGACGGAGATTAGGATCAAGCGTATTTCTCGTTTTGATGCATTTAAGGCTGATGAATTACTGAAGGACCTTGAAAAGGAATTGAAAGAAACTCAGCATCATCTTCGTCACCTGACAGATTATGCGATTACATATTATCAAAACCTACTTGAAAAATATGGTAAAGGTCGTGAGCGCAAAACGGAGATCAAGAGTTTCCAATCTGTGTCAGCAACTGAAGTTATCGCAAGCAATCAAAAACTATACGTTAACCGCACTGATGGTTTTGTTGGCTACGGATTAAAACGCGATGACAACACTGAATACATCTGTGATTGCTCTGACCTTGACAACGTCATGGTTATCCGCAAAGACGGCAAAGCATTGATCTCCAAAATCCAGGAGAAAGGATTTATGGGTAAGGATATTCTTTTTGTTGGGATCTGGAAAAAAGGCGATGACCGAATGACTTACAACGTGATTTACTCAGACAGTAAATCAGGGAAGACCTTTGCTAAGCGTTTCAATCTTCCGGGCGTTACGCGCGATAAAGAATACGATTTAACACAAGGACATCCGAATTCGAAGATCCATTACGTCACAGGAAATGCGAACGGTGAAGCAGAGATTGTGGAGGTGAAACTAAGCCCTGCAAGCACAGCGCGGAAAAAGATTTTCGAATACGATTTCTCAGAGCTTGAGGTAAAGGGTAGAAGTTCTCGTGGAAACACGATTACACATTATCCTGTTCGCAAAGTAGAATTCCTAAAAGCAGGAAACTCGACGTTGAGCAAGATAGACTTATGGTACGATGAAGCTTCGGGCCGACTTAATAAAGATGGCCGTGGTAAGAAACTTGGAAAGTTTGACGGTGACGATCAGATCATTGCCTTTATGCGAAACGGTTCTTATAAGATCACCAGCTTTGAGTTGACAAACCGGTATGATCCGGAAAAAACAATGCTGTTGGAGAAATTCAATCCAAAGAAAATTGTATCGGCGGTTTATGTTGATGGAGAAAGCAAGCAATACATGGTGAAACGTTTCAATATTGAGACGAGCACGATGGACAAAGAATTTGGTTTTATCTCTGAAGGAATTGGTTCGCGATTGGTGGCGGTGTCGACAGCTGAAAGTCCTGAGGTTGAAATGGAAGTTCAAAAATCAAAAGATAAGCCGAAGAAACTTGAGACCGTGAGCCTCGATGAGATCGTTGATGTGATGGGTTGGAAGGCAATCGGAAACCGAATCTCAGAGTACAAGGTCACGAAAGTTAGTCTCGTGCAGGATGAGGACACGGGCCTTGAAGAAGGTGACGAAGACAATGAAAATGTCGACTCCACTAAGGTGACTGAATCAGAGGATTCTCAGTCGCCAAAAAAAAAATTGGAAACAAGTCCAAGCCAGTGGCTCGAGGAAGGGGAGCAAGCCCAGCTCTTCGCAGCCCCGGAAAAACCAAAACATCAGCTCCCGCCAAAACCGGAGCCAAAACCAAAAATCAAAGTCGAGCAGCAAAACCTCTTCGGGGGCCAGCAAAGCGAAAACCAAAAAAGTAATAGCGAAGAAAACGAAGAAGAAATAAAACCTGCTGATAAACCGAAACGTCCGGAACCGAAGCCAAAAGACAATGATAAATCGTTTGGAGTGGGTGACACGATTGAGTTTGATTTATAATCATGAAGAATCAGCAATTTTTTTTACGGATACATCTTTTTAAATTGTCTGAATGAAAAAACCTCCACTGCTCGCCATCGCGTGCTTCTGGTATATCGGAATACAAGCACAGGGCCAACAACTCGTAGCGGAAGGAAAGATTGTTGACATTCGGACTAACAAGGCAGT